>USAR01000001.1 GCA_900552605.1 uncultured Oscillospiraceae bacterium
TGCTGTCTTTGCATTAAACTGCTTTGTAAATTCTACAATGTTAACACCATGCTGTCCAAGAGCCGGTCCAACAGGGGGAGCCGGTGTTGCCTTGCCTGCCGGAATTTGCAGTTTGATATAGCCCGTAATTTTCTGAGCCATTTTTTGCACCTCCAAAAAATCGTGGTAACGGCGGTATGCAGCCTATTTGCACACCTCCCACATAAGCGCTTTGCTAAAGCGCTGCGGCCTTATGAAAAGCCTTTAATAAGCGGAAAACCGCGTTATTAATTTTTGTTTACTCCTCAACCAATGCAACTTGGTCAAGTCCCAACTCGGCAGGAGTTTCTCTGCCGAAAAGCGAAATAACAATTTTTACACTGTTATTTTCAATGTCGATATCCTCAACAATACCCGTGTAGCCCTCCAAAGGACTGTCGATGACTTTAACGCTGTCGCCGACCTTATAGTTGATTTCAACTGAGTGTTTTTCAACACCGAGCGATGCAACCTCTTCATCGGTGAGTGGAACGGGCTTTGAACCCGGCCCGACAAATCCGGTAACGCCGCGGACATTTCGCACAACGTACCAAGACTCATCCGTTACAATCATCTTAACAAGAACATATCCCGGGAAAACCTTTCTCTCAACCTCTTTAGTGCTACCGTCATCCTTGATCTCGGTAACGTGCTCGGTCGGAATCGTGATATCCATTATAAGATCTTGCATACCGCGATTTTCAACTATGGTCTCGAGGTCGGTTGCCACTTTGTTCTCGTAACCCGAATATGTGTGAACAACATACCATTTTGCTTCATTCGTTTCTGCCATTATACAGCCTCCAACTTAAAGAGCTGAAATGAAGTTTACCAAACTTCCAAGTGCGAAATCAACAACCCAAATGAATGCGCCCAAAAGCAAGCAAAGCACAAGGACGATTACCGAATTTCTGAACACGGTTTTAGGACCGGGCCAAACGATCTTTTTGATTTCGGAAATCATTTCGCGAATGAATTTGACAACCTTCTGACGAATGGTAAGACGACCGCCGGATGCGAGAACCTCCAAATAGTCGTTAACCAGCCATGCTATAATGCCGATAACGGCACACAGCAGAATTACAATTGCAGTTATAAGCGCAACGGTTGCATAGCTTATGCCTGATGCGGTATCAGGAGTGAGAGGACGATAGTCCAAATACTTCGTTACCTTGCTGCAAGCAATAACAAGCATTAAAACACCTGCGATAAGTGCGCTTACGAATGACGCAACTCTGGAGCCTTTACCTTTCTTTGTAAACGCTGCCACACCTGCCATTACTGTTGCAAAAGCAGTGAGAATGAATGTAAGAAGATAATACGATGACCTATAAAGTGAAATGCTCTTTCCCGCAACCGAAACGCTTGCACCAAACGCAGCCTGAGCCGCAGTTATATCGACAGGCTTACCGCCCACCGTAAGCGTTGTAAACGGGAAAAAGAACAACACTAAAGCACCGATACCCAAAATAAGGGTGAGGAAACGACAAATTTTATTGATAGCGTTCATAGCTTTCATTCCCTGTCCTCCCTATTTTGTTTCTTTGTGCAGAGTGTGCTTCTTGCAAAATCTGCAATACTTGTTCATTTCAAGTCTGTCCGGGTCGTTCTTCTTGTTTTTCATTGTGTTGTAATTGCGTTGCTTGCACTCGGTACAAGCGAGTGTTATTTTAACTCTCATGACGGCACCTCCGTTTTACGGAAAATTTTTACCGAATCTCAAGGTTCGGTGAGCCTCCCTCTGTCCGCCCGACAGCTTGTACATATCTCGCTTTAAGTGCAAAATGCCGCACAGAAAAAAAGCCTTCCTGAAAAGAAAGCTCCAAAAGAGGTAATAAGATTATAACACAACAAACAGTAAAGGTCAATACCTAAAATAGAAAAAATTGCCGAAATTGCTATTTATGATATGTTCCGCCCTCGCTTATCTTAAAAGCGCGGTATATCTGCTCAAGCAGCATCACTCTTGCCAAGCGGTGCGGAAATGTCATTTCCGACATTGAAAGCTTTAAATCGGCTTTATTCTTAATCTCATCGGCAATGCCGTATGAACCGCCGATAATAAAGCATAACCCACCTGCACTGCTCATAACAGCCGATTCGATTTTTTTGCTCAATTGCTCACTCGGCATTTGCTTTCCCTCAATACAAAGCGGGATAAGATAGCTTCTTTGCGGTATAGCTCGCATAATGCGCTCGGCCTCACTCTTCAGTGCTGCCGAAATTTCCGCTGCCGACGGCTCTTGCGGCAATCTTGCGGCTGCAACCTCTTTTACTTCAAGCTTGCAATACGCCGAAAGCCGCTTTTCATATTCTACCGATGCTTCCGCAAAATACTTTTCTTTAATTTTTCCAACTGTTATAAGCGTTACTTTAATCAACGACTTTTACTCCTCAACCCATTCTTGCTTTGCTTTCCGGCTACAAAGAAAACAGCTTTCCACCCTCGGGCGGAGCAACATACAATATAAAATCCAGACCCTCGGTAAGACCTGCCTCGCAAAGCTTTGCAACGGCAGTCTGCCTCGCCTCCTCGGGAGTGTTATTTTGCCGACTTAAATGTCCCAAAATAATTCTCGATGTTCCTCCGTTCACAAGTGCCGGCAGCTCTTCGGCACAGCTTCCGTTTGAAAGGTGTCCGTTGTCAGACAAAATCCTTTTTTTAAGCGGAAAAGGATACGGTCCCCTTGCAAGCATTACAACGCTGTGATTCGATTCAATAAGTACTAAGGTGCTGCCGCTTATTGCCTGCCTTATTTCATCAGTTATAATTCCCGTATCGGTGCAAACGGCAAAACTTCTGCCGTTTTTAAGGTCAAACCTATATCCGCTTGAACCATCGCAATCATGGCTTGTGGCAAAGCGCTTAACGGTTATTTCACCCACAGTAACATCGTCATTCATTTCAATTATATTAAGACGTTCATCGTATTTAGGATGATTTTTAAGCGCACAAGCAGTTCCGTGCGACATAAAAACCGGCACACATCTGAACAGAGCAAAAGAAAACAGACCGGCAATATGGTCGGTATGCTCGTGAGTTATGAAAATTGCATTTATTTGCTCCGGCGCAACACCGATACCGCCGAGAGAGGCTGTTATTTTTTTTGCACTCACACCTGCATCAACAAGAACGTGTGTGTTTCCGCTGCCTATGTATATACAGTTACCGCTGCTTGAAGAAAACAACGGACAAAAACGTGCCATTTGCCTTACCTGCTCCTAATAATCAAACTCAAAAAACAAAAGCCGAAACGAAGCTAATGTAACGTTTCGGCGATTATTTAAAAAAATTACAACGCTTCTTTAACACGACCGGGATTGGTATAAGTAACGCGCTTTATATTGCCGCCGACCGCATTGAGCTTTTCAACAACATTTGAATATCCGCGGTCGATATATTCGATATTCTCAATCTCGGTTACACCATCTGCGCAAAGACCCGCGATAATCATTGCTGCACCTGCGCGAAGGTCTGTTGCCATAACAGGTGCGCCTTTCAGCTTTTCAATGCCCGTGATGACTGCAACTCTGCCGTCAACCTGTACCTGCGCTCCCATAATCGTCAGCTGGTCTATATACCTGAAGCGGTTATCCCAGACATTGTCGGTTATAATACTTGTCCCGTCGGCAATCGTAAGAAGTACCGACATCTGCGGCTGCATATCCGTTGGGAAACCGGGGTGTGGAAGAGTAATAACGTTGCATTTGTGCGGTCTGCCGTTGGATTTAACCCTCAGGCTGTCGTCAAACTGTTCAACAGTTGCTCCCGTTTCCACAAGCTTTGCAATTATAGACTCCAAGTGCTTGGGAATAATATTTTTAATGAGCACGTCGCCGCCTGTTGCAGCAGCTGCGACCATATATGTGCCTGCTTCGATTTGGTCGGGTATTATGCTGTATGTTGTGCCGTGGAGCGACTCAACACCGCGAATTTTAATAACATTAGTCCCGGCGCCCATAATGTTTGCACCCATTGAGTTAAGGAAGTTTGCAAGGTCAACAATATGCGGTTCTTTGGCTGCATTTTCAATAACGGTAAGTCCCCTTGCTTTTGCTGCCGCAAGCATTATGTTAACCGTTGCTCCGACCGAGACCTTATCAAGATAAACAGGTGCACCGAGCAGTGTTTCAGCACGTGCGTCAACCATTCCGTTATCAATAGTTACCTTTGCATTGAGCGCTTCAAAGCCTTTTATATGTTGATCAATAGGTCTTACTCCGAAATCGCATCCGCCGGGAGGTGCAACCTTAGCTCTGTTGAATCTGCCGAGCATTGCGCCCATAAAATAACTGCTAGCACGCATACGGTTGCTCATATCTGACGACACCGTATAAGAATTAACACCGCGCGGGTCGATTTCAATTGTGGAATCGTTAATCATTTTAACACCTGCGCCGAGCTCATACAAAATGCGAATCATAACGGAAACATCGGAAATTTGCGGCAAATTTTCAATGCGGCAAACACCGTCGCTCAAAAGTACGGCAGGAATTATCGCAACGGCTGCATTTTTTGCGCCGCTTATGGTTATTTCGCCCTTGAGCGGATTACCGCCGGTAACGACAAATTTATCCAAAACAAAGCACCTCTTTGTTGATATATAAAAAATGACAAATCTTAAAAACTAATAAAGAAAAAAACAAAAGCGGCAACAAGATATATTCCAAGGTAACAAAAGCCGCCCTGCAAAATTATTATTGCCCCAAACTGCAAAGTGTTATTAAGAAACAAATTTCCAAAAATACAAGTAAATTCATTTTTAATAATTATACATTCAAAAGGTCCTGTTGTCAAGATATAAGGTAATATAAAGTTTTTAATTACAACATATTGTAAAACGGTAATGAAAGTGTTAAAATGAATCACGGAGGAGAATTATGAAAAAGTTTAAAATATTTTCAAAAATCATGTCCGTTATTTTGTGTCTTTGTTTGCTTGCCGGATGCGTTGATCTGAGTTTTGAAATAATGCCGCGCGACGGCAAAAATACTGCGCCTGCAAACATTGACACTTCAATGTTTAATGTTGAATATATCGACGTCGGTCAGGGCGACAGCGAGCTTCTGCTTTTCCCTGACGGAAAGTCGGTACTGATAGATGCAGGTGAAGCTGAAAATTCAAAAAGCGTAATCTATGCACTTGCAGAAGCCAAAGTTGAAAAGCTTGCGCTTATTGTTGCAACTCACCCTCATTCAGACCATATCGGCGGTATTCCGCAAGTGCTTGAGAGTGTAGAAACAGAGTGTTTTGCGATGCCATATATTCCTGAAAGCTCTGTTTCGACAACCGAGGTTTATGAGGATATGCTGAGCGCCGTTTCAAAGGCCAAATGCAAGGTTATAAAAGCACAGGCCGGTGAAACATTATTATCGGGTGAAAACTACAAAATAGAATGTCTTTCTCCTAAAAGCGATGCGGAGTACTCAAATCTTAACGACTATTCGGCAGTATTGGCAGTTACATACGGCAACACACGGTTTCTGTTTACCGGCGATGCCGAAACTCCTATTGAAAAAGAGCTTATAAAGGCTAAAGTAAATATCAAAGCGGATGTTTTAAAAGCAGGACACCACGGCAGCAGCACAGCGAGTTCTCTTGAATTTTTAAAGGATGTTTCGCCGAAATATGTTATGCTGTCGTGCGGTGCCGGCAATAAATACGGTCATCCTCATCCATCGGTTTTAAACAGGCTTGAAAACCTTGATATAAAGTATTTCATAACAGATGAAAACGGAAGCATACTCGCAGTAAGCAACGGAGAAAATGTTACCGTTGGCATTGAAAGACAGGGAGAGTGAAAAATAATGCTGAAAAGCGGAAACTGCACAATCAGAACTTGCGAAGGAGTTATGTATATCACATTTCCGATATTTGAAAAAGCAGGTGGTGTTAAGCATTGCTTTTCAACAAAAATCGGAGGGGTGAGCCAAGGCAGATATTCGCAAATGAATTTAAGCTACACAAACGGAGACGATTTGAAGGCGGTAAGGGAAAACTTTAAACGTATTTGCAAGTGCATTGATGTAAGACCCGACTCCGTTGTTGTTACAAGGCAAACGCACACGGTAAACATAAGAGATGTCTATACAAAAGATGATATTCTGCCGCCGGATACCGACGGTCTTATAACTGACAAATCGGGAATAACACTTTGCTCATCGTTTGCCGACTGCGTTCCGATTTTGTTTTACTGCAAAAATCGTCACGTTATTGCAACGGCACACTCGGGTTGGCGAGGAACGGTTAATGAAATCGGCAGGCTAATGGTTGAAAAAATGACCGCAGATTACAACTGCAACCCCGATGATGTTCTTTGTGTTATCGGCCCTGCAATTTGTAAAAATTGCTATGAAGTTGACGATACGGTAATGGACAAAATAAAGCTTTTACCGTATGTCACTACAGATGCTTATTATAAAAAAACAAACGGCAGATATCAGCTTGACCTTAAAGAAGTCTGTCGCCAAACGCTGATTGAAGCAGGCATTGCCTATGACCATATTTTGGTAAGCGATATTTGTACTTGCTGCAACAGTGAATTTCTTCACTCGCACCGTGCAACCGGCGGCAAACGCGGCAATTTGTGCGCATTAATAGCACTTGATGACAGCAGTAAAAATATTCTTTGATTTTTTTATATAATCGTTGATTTTTTATACAAAAATCTTTGTTTTTCTGTTTACTTTATCAATGAACATATAGTATAATTGAAATGAAATATTACACTTCGAAAGGAAGTATTGCAGTTGAGTAAATTTATTATCTCCGGATTTGCAGACGAGATATCTACAGATCTCGGTGAACAGCTTGCAACCGTTAAAGAATTGGGTATGCATCACATTGAAATGCGCAATGTTAACGGAAAAGGCATTGTTAATTATTCGCTAAACGAAGCCAAAGAATTTAAAAAGCAGCTCGACGACGCAGGCGTTAGGCTTTCGGCAATCGGCTCTCCAATCGGCAAAATTGAGATAACAGACGATTTTGCGCCGCATCTTGATTTATTTAAGCACACTTTGGAACTGGCAGAGCTTTTGGGTGCTCCGTACATTCGTATGTTCAGTTTCTTTATTAACGAAAATGAAGACCCCGAGAAATACACCGACGAGGTTTTGAACCGTTGGTATAAATTCCAAGAAGCGGCAGCCGACAGCGATGTTATTTTGCTGCACGAGAACGAAAAGCGAATTTACGGCGACGTTGCTTCTCGCTGCAAGACTTTACTTGACGCGATGGATGCCAAGAAGGTCCGCGGAATTTTTGACCCCGCAAACTTTGTGCAGTGCGGCGAGGACACAAAAAAATCATTCGGCCTGCTGCGTGACAAAATCATTTATATGCACATTAAAGACGCTCTTTCGGAATCGGGCGCTGTTGTGCCCAGCGGCGATGGCGACGGCAATGTAGCATACATTCTTCAAGAGCTTGTAAAAAGCGGTTACGAAGGCTTCTTATCGCTTGAACCTCACCTGCTCACAGGTGATATCGCTGTTTGCGGTGTGCCTATGTTTAAAAAGGCTCACTCGGCTCTTATGAACATTATAAAGGATTTAGACGTTGAAATCGCTTAACATTATTAAAGGAGGAAATTGATAATGGATAAAGTTCGCATTGGTATAATCGGTCTTGGTAATATGGGCACGGGTCACATTAAAAATTTTAACACCGGAAAAATTAAAGAAGGCGTTATCACCGCTGTTTGTGATATTGACGAAGAAGCGCTTAAACGCGGTGCAGAGCTTGTTGACCACGAGGTCAAAACCTTTACCGACGCTGAGGAAATGATGGCTTCCGGTGAAGTTGACGCAGTTATGGTTGAAACCCCTCACTACCTTCACCCTACATATGCGATAATGGCTCTTAATATGGGATTGCACGCTTTGATTGAAAAGCCGGCAGGCGTTTATACAAAGGCTGTTCGCGAAATGAATGAGGTTGCCGATAAATCCGATAAGGTTTTCGGCGTTATGTTTAATCAGCGTACAAACCCGCTCTACAAAAAGCTTAAGGAGCTTATCGACAGCGGCGAGGTCGGTGAGATTCGCAGAGTAAGCTGGATTATAACCGATTGGTATCGCACGCAGCGTTATTATGATTCAGGCTCTTGGCGCGCTACTTGGGAAGGCGAAGGCGGCGGTGTTCTGCTTAATCAATCGCCGCACCAAATCGATATGCTTCAGTGGCTTTGCGGAATGCCTGTTAAGGTTATGGGGCACTGTGCTTACGGCAAATATCACGATATTGAAGTTGAAGATGATGTTACCGCATATTTTGAGTTTGCAAACGGAGCAACCGGTACATTTATCACAACTACCGGTGATTTCCCCGGCACAAACCGTCTTGAAATAAGCGGCACTCGCGGCAAGCTTGTTGTTGAAAAATCGGGCGGTCCTGAATGTGGTATTAACGATCAATGCATTAACTTTTACAGAACAACAAAGGACGTTGACGAGCATATTAAAACTTCTGAATACGGCTTCGGCGGTCCCGAGTGTTGGAAATGCGAGATTTATCCTAAGGGCGAGAATCTGCAACACATAGGCATAACAAACAACTTCTGCGAAGCTATTTTGCACGGCACTCCCCTGCTCGCTCCCGGTCAGGAAGGTATTAACGGCGTTATGATTTCAAACGCTGTTCATATGTCCGATTGGCTCGGCGCTCCCGTTGAGCTTCCCGTTGACGAAGATAAGTTCTATGAAATGCTGCAGGAAAAAATTAAAAATTCAACTGCAGGTAAAAAGGAAGTTAAATCATCGGGTGCAGCCGATCTCAGCAACACGTTTTAAGGAGAGCACAAAAATGCAGATGACTTTTCGCTGGTACAACAGTACCGATGCAGTAAAGCTTGAGCAAATCCGTCAAATGCCATATGTTAAGGGCATTGTTACAGCGGTTTACGATATACCCGTAGGCGAGGTTTGGACGCCTGAGGCGATTGCGGCAATAAAAAAGCCCATTGCAGACGCAGGACTGACCTTTGAGGTTATTGAAAGCGTGCCGGTGCACGAGGATATAAAGCTTGGTCTCCCCTCTCGCGACAGGCTTATTGATAACTATTGCACAACTATCCGCAATCTCGGCGCTGAGGGTGTTAAATGTATTTGCTACAACTTTATGCCCGTTTTCGATTGGCTGAGAAGCGACCTTTCACACGAGCTGCCTGACGGGTCAAAGTGCCTTTCTTTCGACAATGAAACAGTGCTGGCACTGAATCCTGCAACAACAGAGCTTTCACTGCCCGGCTGGGACGAAAGCTACACCCACGCTGAGCTTTTGGATTTATTGAAGCAATATGAGAGCATTGATGAAGAAAAGCTATGGGAAAATCTCGGATATTTTCTAAATCGCATTATACCCGTTTGTGAAGAGGTTGGCATTAAAATGGCAATACATCCCGACGATCCGCCATGGGGCATCTTCGGTCTTCCGCGCATTATAACCTCACGCGATGCTCTCGACAGGCTTTGCAACCTTGTTGACAGTCCGTCAAACGGTATTACCCTCTGCTTTGGATCGCTTGGATGCAGCCCTAAAAACGATATGGTTAAAATTGCAGCTGAATTTGCAAAGCGCGATCGCATTCCTTTTGTTCACGCAAGGAATATTCATATTTCTGAAAACAGCTGTTTTGAGGAATCGGCGCACCTTTCGGAATGCGGATCGCTTGATATGTACGAGATTCTTGAAGCACTTTACGAAAATGGCTTTGACGGCTACATTCGTCCCGACCACGGAAGAAATATCTGGGGCGAGAACGGCAGACCCGGCTACGGTCTTTACGACCGTGCTCTGGGTGCAGCATACGTTTGCGGTCTTTGGGAAGCAATCGAAAAAGCTCACAAGACTAACTGACAAATAAGGGCTGAACAGCAAAACAGCGGTTCAGCCCACATCTTTTGGAACACTAACTTTAAAAGGAGATATAACAGAATGGAAAAAGTGAAATTTGACCTCTCGGGCGAGGTCGCGGTTATAACAGGTGCAGGCGGAGTTCTGTGCTCCGGTTTTGCAAAGATTCTCGCGTCAAGCGGCGCCGCTGTTGCTGTGCTTGATATAAGCCGCGAGGCTGCCGAAAAGGTAGCAAAGGAGATCAACGACGACGGCGGTAAGGCGATTGCAGTTGCTGCCGACTGTCTTTCTCACGACAGCCTTATGCAGGCGCGCGAAACAGTTAACCGTGAGCTTGGCGAATGCACACTTCTTATAAACGGTGCAGGCGGCAATAATCCCAAAGCCACCACAAGCCACGAAACGCTTGAGGAAGAGCTTATTGACAAAGACGGTGAGACATCCTTCTTTGATCTTGACAGCGCTGCTTTCGGCAGAGTGTTTGACCTTAATGTTCGTGCTGCAGTTATAACAACTCAGGTTTTTGCAAAGGATATGGTAAAAGCAAAAAGCGGCAATATTATAAATATCTCTTCAATGAATGCTTTTAGACCGCTTACAAAAATCCCTGCTTACTCTTCAGCAAAGGCTGCTGTTTCAAACTTCACACAATGGCTGAGCGTTTACCTTGCACCGTGCGG
Source organism: uncultured Oscillospiraceae bacterium (assembly GCA_900552605.1). Taxonomy (GTDB): domain Bacteria; phylum Bacillota; class Clostridia; order Oscillospirales; family Acutalibacteraceae; genus UMGS1532. Next base: position 10,555 of record USAR01000001.1, read on the forward strand.
CGTTCGCTGCAATGCAATTGCTCCCGGTTTCTTCATTTCAAAGCAGAATTATGACCTTATGCTGAATCCCGACGGAACATTAAGACCACGTGGCAACAAGATTATTTCCCACACTCCGATGAAGCGTTTTGGCGAGCAGGAGGATCTTTGGGGAACGCTCCTTTGGCTTTCTTCAAAAGAAGCTTCCGGTTTTGTTACAGGTATCGTTGTGCCGGTTGACGGTGGTTTCTCTGCGTATTCAGGAGTTTAATGTACAGAATTATGAAAATACGAAAATCGAGCGGCAAGAGAATTGCCGCTCGATTTTTTTATGGATATCTATGCTGTGTAAGCTGTTCCTTTATCAGCATTTTTTATCTTTATAATCGATGCTTACAGCAATTTTCTAAACAAACAAATTGCTGCAGCAACAATCATTATAGCCAATACAGCGCCGAAAATTCTGCCGATGACCATAGGGCTTTTATCCGCCGGCATAGGCTTTTCCCCTTTCGGGATGTGTAATTAAAGAGCCTTTTTAATAGCAGCAAGCAGCTCGCCGTAATTTTCAAAAGCCTCAAGTTCAGGGTAATCATTCTTAATCTTATCAGTGCTCTTAAACAAAAAACCTGCCTTGCTTGCTTTTATCATTCCGAGATCGTTAAAGCTGTCGCCGGAGGCTATGGTATCATATCCGATTGACTGCAGCGCCTTAACAGTTGTAAGCTTTGAATTTTCACAACGCATATTATAGCCAACAATTTCACCGTTTTCTGCAACTGTTAAAGAATTACAGAATATAGTTGGCATACCAAGCTTTTTAATAAGGGGTTTCGCAAATTCTTCAAATGTATCGCTGAGAATGATAACCTGTGTTAACGAGCGCAACTCATCCAAAAACTCCTTTGCACCGTCCATCGGGTCGATTGATTCTATAACCTTTTGAATTTCCGGCAGACCTAAACCGTGTTCTTTCAAAACTGAAAGACGCCATGTCATAAGCTTATCATAATCGGGCTCATCACGAGTGGTGCGACAAAGCTCAGGTATTCCGGAAGCTTTTGAAAAAGCAATCCAAATTTCGGGCACCAAAACGCCCTCCATATCAAGGCAAACTATGTTCATTTTTAAACTATCCTTTCGCTCTGGTTTTATTTATTATACTATGAAGGGTTAAAAAGTGCAAGAAAAAACAGCAGATATTAACTTTGGCTTTTCATAAAATCTCAACACAGTCTTTTTATAAAATGACTGAGAAAAGCATTATTTGTTTGATAATGCACCGCTGAAATTCTCCAAGTTACAATTCTTTTAATATTATGTTTTTTCTTCATACAACCGTCGGCTAAAAAATATTGAAATTTTGCTGCAATTAAGCAAAAGCCGGACAAACGCTCGTCGAAAACAGTCAAAACTGTATGTTTTCGGCATTTACGTCTGCCTGGCTTGTGTTATTTGTTTTTAATCATTCTACCGCTTCAATAGGCAATTATCAATTTATTTTTCAATGTCCTCTGTGCGGTAAATAAACTTAACCTGACCGTCCATATCGTCTGAAATACCGGAGAAGGATTTATATTCTTTCGATACGTCAACTGTTGCTTTAAAGCGTGTCATAACATTTGCTAAATCGCCGTCGACCGCGTCAATAAGCTTTTGAACTCCCTTTTCATTAAACTCCTTAAGTCCGCCCATAAGCTCTTTAGAACCGTCGCGAAGCTGCGTTACACCGTCAACAAGCTGCGGTGCGCTGCCCTGCATCTTTTTAACTCCTGCATAAACCTCGCTTACTCCGGCGGTGTATTTGTTAAGTCCTACATAAAACTGCTTGTATTGATCAAGCTGCTCTTTAAGCGCACTGATGCTTGCAGCACCCGACTTTGCCTGCTCCAATGCCGCAGTGATCTGAGACTGGACATCCTTTGAGTTCATATTTTCCTCAATAAGCTTTGCCACTTGTTCATCGGTTTTTTCTTTAACGATCTTCTGAACATCCGATGACTTCATTTGTGCTTCAAGCTGTGCCGCGATTATTCCCTTAACAGTTTCGGTTTGCATTTGTGCGTCAACAGCAGCTTTAAACTGTGCTTGTTGCTCTGCGGTGATAATGCCTGCTTTTATGCCTGCCTCCCAAGCTGTTCTGTTGAGATTCATTGTGGCAAGTACTTGATCCTCAACATTTGTACGAACAGCTGCTGTTACCTTGGGTTCAACTTCCTTTTTAACCGCTGCTGTTACAGCTGCCGTTACATCATCACGTTTAGCATTTACAGCTGCAGTTACCTTTTTGCGTGCAACCTTTTGTGCTTTTTCTGCTACCTTGTCCTTATCAAGCGATTTAATAACACCGTTAAGAACCGTTGCGTAGTTATCTATCGTAAGCTTTTCGGCGTCGAGTCCATTGGCTTTAAGCTGAGTGTTTGCAACATTTAAGAGTGATTCAAAAACCTGTTTGGAGCCGCTGTTTAAAGCATCGTTGTTTGAAGTGAGCTCTTTAAGGCCGCTTGAGAGTTTATCTATACCATCAACAAGCTCGCCGGATTTTTCAAGCAGTGTGTCAAGACCTTTGTAAAGCTTTGAAGAACCGTTTATCAGCTGGCTCATTGCGTTGTTAAGCTCATCCAAGGAATCGCTGAGTTCATCAACGGAATCAAGCTTGTCGGTGTCGATCTTATTGAAAATCTCGTTTGTTGCAATTGTAACGGTGTTTGTCATTTCAAAATCTTTTACCGTTGCTTTAATCTCAACATAATCGGGAATTTCATAAGTATCCTTGTTAATCCCTAAGTTATCCTGAAGTCCCGGTAATGCAATACCTGCAACAACAGTGTGGTCGCCGTCGTTAAGCAATCTGCCGTTAGAAACCTCAACGTTTGTGAAAACATCATTGTCGAGCATCATTCCCGTCAGCATTGCAAACGGAACATAAATTTTTTCGCTCTTGCCGTCGATCGTTACGTTTTTATACTGATTGTTTTTGTAATCAAAACGAATGCTAACGTCACCGCTTTTTCCTGCAAGCTCGGTCGGCGAAACAGTCTCACCGTTAAGCTTATAAGAAACGGCTAAAGATACAGGCAGCTCTTTTTCAATGTTGCCCTGATAGTAAATATCGTTGCCGTCGGCGTCCCACACCTTCATATTGTCCCCGTTCATTGTGTAGGACTCATCACCCTTAACATTTTGAACGTCGCCGAGTTCTGATTTATCGTTTATCTTATCGGTGCCGACCGCATTTTTAATCCAATCGCTTACAATAATCTTTTGCACAGCGCCATCGGCACCGGCAAGAACATAGACAGTTTCGTCCTTTGTTGTGGTTTTTGTTTCTTCATCAGCCACTGTGTTTGTTACGGAAGCGGTTTCTTTCTTACTTTCATCTTTTGCTTTTTCTGCCGAATTTATCGCAAATGCAGATACTGAAATGCTTGCTGTAAGCAGTGCTGCGCTGAGCACCAATGAAATCGGTTTTAATATTTTGTTATTCATAACTTACTTTACCTCCGTTTTGCGTTTATAAACGTGAGTCATGCCAAGCGTTGTGGGGCACACAATTCTGTCGCACAGCATAAGCAACGCCGGCAAAATGAATATTACGCACAGCATACTTACAATAGCACCGCGTGCCATAAGCATACACATAGAGCTGATTATATCAATATCCGAATAAACAGCTACACCGAACGTTGCGGCGAAAAGACCGAGTCCCGAAACAATTATCGACGGAATTGATGTTGAAAGCGACGTTGTTATGCTGTCGCGCTTAGAGGCGCCGTTTATACGCTCGGATTTGTACCTCGTTGTCATAAGAATTGCATAGTCGACTGTTGCACCAAGCTGAATCGTGCTTATACAAATCGGCGCGATAAACGGTAACGACTGTCCCATAAAGTGCGGCAAACCAAGATTGATAAATATTGCAAGCTCAATTACCGAGATAAGAATGAACGGAAGCGTTATGCTCTTTTCAACAAGCGCGATTATAACGAATATCGCAATAATGGAAATTGCGTTAACAACCTTAAAGTCGTGATCGGTTGTTTCAATCATATCCTTCATACAAGGTGCTTCGCCTATAAGCATACCCGTTTTATCATATTTTTTAAGTATCGTGTTAAGCGACGTGATTTGCTCGTTTACCTTATTGCTTGCCACCTTATATTCAGAGTTGATAAGCAGCAGTTCCCACTTATCATTTTTAACTATTTCCTTGATGCTGTCCGGCAATATTTCCTCCGGTACTCTTGATCCGATCACCGATTCAAGACCGAGGACATATTTAACTCCGTCAACGTTGTCCATTTCTTTAATCATGTTACGAACAGATTTTGCCGGAAGCTTTGAATCGATAAGCAACATATGTGTTGACGCAATATTGAATTCATCCGAAAGCTTTGAGCTTGCAATAACGTATTCCATATCCTTAGGCAAGCACTCGCCCATATCATAGTAAACCTCGTTATTGGCTTTATCGTATGCATAGTAAAAAGGCGGAATAAGAATTACAAACGCAAGCAGAAATGCGGGAAATACCTTTGTTACACCGCGTGAGAGCTTTGACATATCCGGAATAAGTGAGCGGTGCTTGGTTTTTTGCAGGGGTTTATCGAGCAACAGTATCATTGAAGGCAATACGGTTACGCAACCCAAAACGCCGAAGATAACACCCTTTGCCATAACAATACCTAAGTCTCTGCCGAGTGTAAAGCTCATAAAGCAAAGTGCCGCAAAGCCCGCAACCGTTGTGATTGAGCTACCGACAACCGAAGCCAATGTTTTGCTTATTGCAACTTCCATTGCCTGTTTGTTATCGGAGAAAAACTCTCGCTGCTCATTATAGCTGTGCCAAAGAAATATTGAATAGTCCATTGTAACGGCAAGCTGCAGCACCGCTGAAAGTGCTTTGGTTATATACGATATCTCGCCCATAAAGTAGTTTGTGCCAAGGTTGAGAAGTATCATCATTCCGATTGAAGCCAAGAAAACAAACGGCACCAACCAACCGTCAAGCAAGATAATCATTGCGGCACAAGCAAGCAAAACAGCAAGGCCGACATATATCGGTTCTTCCTTTTCGCAAAGGTCTTTAAGGTCTGTAACAAGCGCCGACATACCTGCAACAAAACACTTCTTTCCGGCAACTGAACGAATTTCGCGAATCGCGTCCATTGTTTCATCTGCGCTTGTTGCAGTATCAAAGAACACCGCCATCATTGTTGCGCCGTCTTTATTAAACTCATTATAAATCTTTGTTGGCAGCATCTCTTTAGGTATTGTCAGATCTGCTATCGATGAATACCAAAGAACTGTGTCAACATGATCTACCTTTTCGATCTTTTTACAAAGGTCGGCAACGTCCTTGTCACTCATATCCTCGACAACGATCATTGAAAATGCGCCTTTGCCGAAATCCTTAAGCAATTCGTCCTGACCTTTTACAGTGTCCATACTGTCGGGCAGGTAGTTAAGCATATCGTAGTTAATGCGAGTGCTTACCATACCGAAAACTGACGGGATCAAAAGGGCGATTGCAACAATCATTATAAGCACACGGTGCTTAACAACTGCTTTTGAAAACCGCATATTAACGTTAATCTCCTTCCTTAAACTCAACCTCGATAACATCGGGTTTTTGGTGTTTAATTATTTTAACTGCTGTTATAACCGTGCTGAAATTAAGTATTCCTTCAAAAAGCAGCGTCGCACCCATTATAATCATCAGCAAATCGCTGCCGTAACCCGGTCTCATCATAAGCACCAGTCCGCAAACAGCTGTTACAATTGCCAGCACGAATATAAGCCACCATTCACGAATACCGAATCTTTTTGAATCCATAGCAATTTGAATTTTAAAAAGTCCGTCGGATAAAATATAAAGTCCCAATGCAATGCAAACAAACGTTACAAGGCTTTTAGGCTGCATAAGCATTATAACGCCGAGTGCTATAAGCAATATGCCGAAGATCAGGTCGTACTGAAAAGCAAGCCTGTAAAGGTCACGCGAAAAATATCCAACAAGCTTAATGCCGCCGAAAAGCAGCAATGTTATTCCGCAGATTATGCCGAGAGCACTTGCGGAAAAGCCCGGGAACGCCATAAGCAATATTCCGAAAACGCAAAGCGCTGCCGAAATTACAATATAGCCAATCTTCGCAACCCTCATAGGAGCAACAGAACGTCCGTTCATAAAAATCCCCTCTTTCTTTTTTGTTTCCGTTAAGTATTATACACTTGGCAGCTTCCGTTTGGAACGGTCATTATGGTTTTGGCTGACCAAAAAATATGCACAAGCTAAAAACTGTATATTTTTTGTGCAATCAGAAGCTTTTGCACAAAAACCGGCAACAGCCGCACCGCGTTTGACAAAATAAAGATTATGTGGTTTAAACGGCAACCGCCTGCGACGGGCACACTCCCGCGCCGCGCGCCCGCTTTTTTATTTTTTGCTATAGCAAAGCTTATCCGCTTTTTCAAACATCAGTGGTGCTATAGGGCTTTCTGAAATTTAAAAAAACGGGCGGCGCTGCCGACTTTGTCGGCGGCGCACATCGCCTATAGGCGATGCGCACGGCGCGGGAGCGTGCCCGTCGCAGGCGGTGCCGCCGAAAAGCAGGAGATAAAAAAACAAGCGCACAACCTCTATACAGCTGTGCGCTTGCAAAAACTATATATTATATAATTCAATCACAGATGAAAATGAATGGGAACGCCGTTGTTCATTCTTATAATCTGCTCGCCGTGGATAAGCGGAAGGAAGTATTCCAAAGCTTCGTTTGTAACATTATTCTCTGCATCGTTGATCCACTTTTTCGGAAAAAAGCGTTCTTTATTAGCAACAGCTTCTGCAGGAAACGGCTCAACCTTAACTGTGTATGGAGTGTTGCTGACGCGCCTAAAGCCCATCATAACGCCTGTACCGCCGTTCATAGCATATCTGACCGCCTCTTCTGCCACAATCTCAGCCTCTTCAATGTCGGTTTTAGAGCTTAAGTGTGAAGAGCAGCGCTGCATAACATTAAGCTCAATTGAGCGCACCTTGCAATGCATCTCTTCACTTATTATCATTTCAAGCTGCTTGCCTATACCGCTTAGTGCCTCATGACCGAAGCTGTCAACCTTGCGCGTGCTGTTTGAATAATCACCGTCAATTTTAAGTCCTTCGGAAACAGCAACAATTACAGCCTTATGAACCTGACGTGCTTTTTTAACATCCTCAATAAACTTCTCCGCCGAGAAGTCGCACTCCGGAAGATATATAAGGTGCGGTGCGGTCTCTCCATTTGCTCTCAGCACACACGACGATGCAGTGAGCCACCCGGCGTGTCTTCCCATAACCTCAACAACGGTAACGGAATCAATACTGTAAACCGATGAATCACGGATTATCTCCTGTATTGTTGTGGCAACATATTTAGCCGCCGAGCCAAATCCCGGTGTGTGATCTGTGCACGCAAGGTCGTTATCAATAGTTTTCGGTATTCCGATAATTCGTATATCAAGCGAGTGATTCTTAACATAATCACCAAGCTTTGCAACGGTGTCCATAGAGTCGTTGCCGCCTATATAGAAAAACGCACCGATTCCATGTCGTAAAAAGCAGTCTATAATCTGCTTGTATACCGTTTCGTCATCTTTAACATCCGGCAGCTTATATCTGCAAGAGCCAAGCACCGTTGAAGGCGTCTGACGAAGCAGCTCCATATCCTCAGCGGTAGTTATAACCGCATTAAGCTCAACAAGTCGGTCGTTAATAATACCTTCAATACCGTTTATCGAGCCGAAAATATGCTCTATCTGCTCTTCTTTAAGCGCCTGACGAAATACACCAAGCAGAGATGCGTTTATGGCGCAGGTAGGACCGCCTGATTGTGCAACAGCAATGTTCATTTTAAAACTCTCCTGTAATTTAAGCTTCATCGACAGCTTTTTTACCGCCGCCATAAGAGTATACCACATTTTAGCTGTATAATCAACAAAAACCGGAAAATTCAAACGGTTATAACGAAAAAGCTGCAAAAGGTGCATTGATTTTCAGGCAGACTTTATTTTCATATAACGCTGTAAATAATTTTATCGTATGTAGGCACGGGCCAGATGTCATCGGGCATACGTGTTTCAAGGTCATCAACATATTTGCGCAGCTCTTCCATTTTGAAAAGTATTTCGTTTTTAAAATACATTCCTTTTTCTGCTGTTTCGGTAACACTTCCCTTATTGGATACCGCTGTTTCAAGCTCTGCAAGACTGGCGAATATTGCAGAAACGTCGTCGGCAATCGGGTTAAGTATAGCTTCTTCAACATTTGTTGTCATACTTATATTTCTCTTCTGAGAAATAAGCTCGGAAAGCTCTTTTTCGTATTTTAAAGCCGCAGGCAGTATTTTGCGCTTTATCATAGAAATCATAGTAAGCGCTTCAATAGAGAGCACCTGACAGTAGTTATCCATAAATATTTCATATCTTGCGGTAAGCTCATTTTTTGTAAATACGCCGTACTTCTCAAAAACATCAATGTTCTTCTTTTCGAGCATACAAGAAAGTGCATCGGGTGTTGTGGCAAGATTTTTAAGACCGCGGAGCTTCGCTTCTTTTTTCCATTCCTCTGAATAGCCGTTGCCGTTAAATACAATGCGCTTGTGGTTGTGATAGGTTTCTCCCACAAGGCGATAAATATCGGCGTTTATATTCTCTGACTCTTGCAATGCATCGCTGAAGTCATCGAGCTCTTTTGCCACAATTGTGTTAAGGGTTGTGTTGCAGCCTGCAATCGACGCCGATGAACCCAACATTCTCAGCTCAAATTTATTACCTGTAAAAGCAAACGGACTTGTACGGTTGCGGTCGGTCGTATCTTGCTTGAATTTCGGAATCTGCTTAACACCGAGATCCATGAGGCTGTGCTTGTGCGCGTGATAGGTTTTGCCTGTTTCAATATCCTCAAGCAGTTCTTCAATATCATCGCCGAGGTACATTGAAAGAATAGCCGGCGGCGCTTCATTTGCGCCGAGACGGTGGTCGTTTCCCGCGGAGGCAACAGATATTCTTATAAGCTCCTGATATTCGTCAACCGCTTTTATAACAGCGGTTAAAAACAACAGAAAAACAGTGTTGCTTTCAGGGTGGCTGCCCGGGCGCAAAAGATTAAGACCGGATTTTGTCGAAAGCGACCAATTGTTGTGTTTGCCGCTGCCGTTAACGCCCTCAAAAGGCTTCTCGTGCAAAAGGCAAACGAGACCGTGACGATCGGCAACCTTTTTCATAATCTCCATTGTAAGCTGGTTGTGGTCGGTTGCAACATTTGCTGTGGCATAAACAGGCGCCATTTCGTGTTGTGCCGGAGCAACCTCGTTGTGCTTTGTTTTAGCATTTACTCCGAGCTTCCATAGCTCCTCATCAAGGTCGCGCATATATTCAACAATCTTCGGCTTAAGCTGTCCGTAATATTGGTCGTCAAGCTCCTGCCCTTTCGGCGGCTTTGCGCCGAAAAGTGTCCTGCCGGTATAAACGAGATCCTCGCGCGCAAGATAGGATTCCTTACTGATTATAAAATACTCCTGCTCTGCACCGACGTTAGGTATAACCTTTCTCGCATCGTTAATGCCGAGCAGCTGTAAAAGCCTTCTGGAGCTTTTATCGATTGCCTGCATTGAGCGCAGCAGCGGAGTTTTGTTGTCGAGTGCCTCGCCGGTATATGAGCAAAAAGCCGTGGGTATGTACAGTGAGCCTTCTTTAACAAAAGCAAATGATGAAGGGTCCCACGCAGTATAGCCGCGTGCTTCAAACGTTGCGCGAATACCTCCGCTCGGAAAGCTTGAAGCATCCGATTCACCCTTAACCAGCTCTTTGCCGGAAAAATCCATAATAACGTTGCCTTTGCCGTCGGGCAGAATAAAGCTGTCGTGCTTTTCGGCGGTGATGCCGGTCAGCGGCTGGAACCAGTGGGTGTAGTGGGTCGCGCCATGGGCGACAGCCCAGTCCTTCATGGCAGCAGCCACCGCGTTGGCGACGGAAGCGTCCAGCTTCGCACCCTCGTCGATGGTTCTGCGCAGCGACGCGTATACGTCAGCGGAAAGATTGGCCTTCATCACCCGGTCATCAAATACCATACAGCCGAAATAGTCAGAAACAGTACTCATAGCAAACGCTCCTTTTCAAATTTAGGAACCTCTGAATAAATCGTCTGCGGCTGTGGGCGGATCTTTTCCGCTCACAGTCCTTGCCGATTTAATCAGAGCTTCCGTATTGGCGTTCCGGGAATGTCCTGCCCGAACCGCCGAAAATAAAAAAAGACGGCAAGGACGCGATGAGCATACACTCGGAGACGTCCTTGCCTTCACAGTGGGCATTCTACACCATCTTTCCCCATTTGTCAACGCCCTGCACAAAAAAAGTTTTTTGTCTTTGGACAGATTGACAAGGCCCGATAAATTGAATATAATAATTTCGGAAGCATAGGCTTTCCGGGAAGTTTTGGCTTTTCCGGGAGAATCCCGTTGCTTTTCCTTTTAATCTGACTTCATTTGTTTGAATTTTACCGCGTATCGGGCAGGAAGGTTGGTTGCTGTATGAAATATACGCCTCAGGAGGTCATACAATTCATTCAGGAGGAGGACGTGAAGTTCATCCGCCTTGCGTTCTGCGACTGCTTCGGCAGACCCAAGAATATCTCCATCATGCCCCACGAGCTGGAACGCGCCTTCAAGTACGGCATTGCCATCGACGCTTCCGCCATCGCGGGCTTCGGCGACGAGGTGAATTCCGACCTGTTTCTCCATCCCGACGCTTCCACCATTGCCCTGCTGCCATGGCGGCCGGAGCACGGGAGCGTGGTGCGGATGTTCTGCTCCATCACCCATCCGGACGGCACGCCCTTTGCCCACGATACCCGGGGCATTCTCAAGCAGGCCGTTGCCGACGCCGCGAAGGCGGGCTACGCCTTCTCCTTCGGCTCCGAGCTGGAATTCTACCTGTTCCGGCTGGACGAAAACGGCGAGGTCACGGACGTTCCTTACGATCAGGCCACCTATATGGATGTCGCGCCGGAGGACAGATGTGAAAATGTCCGCCGGGAGATCTGCCTGACGCTGGAGCGGATGGGCATTCAGCCGGAATCCTCCCACCACGAGGAAGGCCCCGGCCAGAACGAGGTGGATTTCCGCTATTCCGATCCCCTGTCCGCCGCGGACAACGCCGTTACCTTCCTCACCGTCGTCAAAACCATCGCCGCCCGGAACGGGCTGTACGCGGACTTTTCCCCCAGACCTCTGGAGGGACGCCCCGGCAGCGGATTTCACATCAATATGTCCGTTCAGGGCGGTGCGGAAGCGCTCATGCACCGGGCAATGGGCGGGATTCTGGACAAGATCACGGACATGACCCTGTTTCTCAATCCCACCGAGCAGTCCTACAGCCGTCTTGGCGCACACAAAGCGCCGAAGTACATTTCGTGGTCGAGCAACAACCGCTCCCAGCTCATTCGCGTTCCCGCCGCCTCCGGCGAGTACCGGCGCTTCGAGCTGCGCAGCCCCGACTGCACCGCCAACCCATATCTTGCCTTTGCGCTGCTCATCTGGGCGGGACTTTCCGGAATCGAGAACGATATTGC
>USAR01000002.1 GCA_900552605.1 uncultured Oscillospiraceae bacterium
GTGCGGAAAATCCGCACTCAAAAAACAGGTTCGAATTTATTCTCGCTTGCCTAGTCAGTTGCTTATAAGGAGTGTTTTTATGGCGAACTGCTATAAATGCGGCAAAAAGCTTACAAATGATGAGATTGGTATGCACAAAAAGATGATAAACCGCGGTGCAACCGAGTTTATGTGTCTTGATTGTCTTGCCGAGTTTTATGATTGCGACAGGGAACTGTTGCTTAAAAAAATGGAGCAGTTCAGAATGCTTGGTTGTGTGCTGTTTGAAAAAAATCAAGATAACTGCTAAAGCCGGCCGATAATTTAAAAATTCTTGTTTAAAAATTACTTGCTGCAAGCCGTATTATAACTGCTTGCAGCCTTTTTGTATTATAAATCCTTCAGCCCTCAAATCGCTGCCGCCCGCCGCGCAGCGCACGCACAAGCTTGTGCGCTGCACTTAAAATACCCCGTCAAAAAGCACGAGCGTTTTTTTGACGAGGTCTTTTAAAAACCGTTTTTGCAAAAAACGGTTGCGGCGGGCGGCGACAGCTTGCGACTCAAGGCTTACAAATCACAACCATAGCACCGTGTCATTACAAAAGAATTTATAAAAACTAAAAACCGCACCGATTATTCGCAAAGGCAAGCCAAAGGCTGCTTTGCAAGTAACCGGTGCGGTTATTGTCTGCAAAAATTTCACGCCAAAGTCTGTGCAAGCGCCACCACAAGCGGCATTGTGAAAACGGCAAAAAGTGTGGAAACAGACACCATATTTGCCGAAAGCTCGGTATAGCCGTCAAAACGTGCTGAAAACATTGTGACCGCAACCGCAATCGGGGCAGAGGCTGCAATGACTGTTGAAATATACATAGAACCGCGAAAGCCTAAGAGATACAGCAGCAAAAGGCATATTAGCGGTACGATCAAAAGCCTTGCAAAAACACAGAGCAAACCGCGGGCGTTTGAAAAAACTTTTTTAAATGAAGTGTTTGAGAGATAGTAACCCACCACGATCATAGGCAGTGGTGTGTTAAGGTTTGCTATATGATTGACAGTTGCGGCAATCGGCTCGGGCAGTGAGAGCGACAGCACAAAAATCGGGGTTCCTATAATAACAGCGATTATGCCGGGGTTGAGGATAATCTTTTTAATGTTCATTTTTTCCTTGCCCATACTCATATTGGTGTAGGAATATGTCCACAAAACAATTGTGAGCATAATAACGTATGCCGCACCGTAAAAACTTCCGTCACTTCCGAGCAACGCTGTCTGAAGCGGCAGCGCCATAAAGCCGGCATTGCTCAGCATTGTTGAATTTTGCAGCATCTTTCGCTGTTTATTGTCGCCACAGCGAAAAAATATTTTGCCGACAGTGATACCCACAACATGGCATATTGCAGCACCGAGCAATGCCAAAAGCAGAGTTTTTGCCATTGACGGCTCGAATTTTCTCATAAACGATTTGATTATAACCGCAGGTGTGGCAAACATAAGGCAAAAATCAGCAACGCATTTTATTGCCGCATCGTTGAAAAGTTTTGCCTTGCCCGTTGCAAAGCCTATTGCCATAAGCAAGAAAAGTATAAATACCTGACCTGCAACGGTTGTAAGATTAATAAAAAAAGCATGCATCGGTTTTATATTATCCTTTCTGCAACTTCTTCGGCAGTGCGTATGCCGTCAACTGCGGCGGAGGTTATTCCTCCTGCGTATCCGGCGCCTTCGCCGCAGGGGAAAATGCCGGTGATATTTGCTTCACGCACAGCATTTCTCAAAATCCTTACAGGCGACGAGCTGCGTGTTTCGGGGGCGGTAAGCAGTGCGCCGCTATCATCAAAGCCGTGCAGCCGTTTTGAGAATAATTTAATTCCCTCGCGCATACTGTCGGTAATAAAGCTCGGCAGACAGTCATCAATGCTGCAATAATGCGGCGCGGGCTGAATAGTCGGCAGCACTACACTGTGACCGGACGACGGACGATGTTTCAAAAAATCACCCACGGTTTGAGAGGGGGCGGAGTAGCCGCCTGCTATCTCAAAAGCCCGTCGCTCGATTTTTCTTTGAAACTCAACTCCGGCAAGCGGATGACTGCTTGGAAAATCACTTGGCTCAACACCCACAAGCAGTGCGCTGTTTGCATTTTTGCCGTTTCGTAAAAAGTTGCTCATTCCGTTTGTGCAAATGCCGCCGCGCTCACTTGATGCATTAACAACACTTCCGCCGGGGCACATACAAAATGTATAAACGCCTCTGCCGTTTTTAAGGTGAGCGGACAGCTTGTAATCGGCGGGAATAAACTCTAAGAAATCGGCGCCGTCGCCGAGCTGAGCGCGGTCGATAAGCTTTTGCGGATGCTCGATTCTTGCTCCCACGGCAAAGGGCTTTTGCTGCATTTCAATACCGTTTTCAAGTAAAAGCTCAAACGTATCTCGCGCCGAGTGACCAAGGCAAAGCAGCAGCTTATCGCAAGGAATAGTTATGCTGTTACCGTTTTGCAATGCGGCAATGCTTTTAACAACTCCGTTTTGCACGTTTATCCCGTTAAGGCAAGTGTTAAAAAGTATCTTGCCGCCAAGCTCTGTAATTTCCTTGCGTATGTTTTTAACAACTGTCGGCAGCACGTCCGTGCCGATGTGCGGTTTTGCGTTAACCAAAATATCGCTGCTCGCTCCGTGTAAAGCAAATTCTTTAAGTACTGCACGGCAACGCGGATCCTTAATGCCGGTGTTCAGCTTACCGTCGGAAAAAGTGCCGGCACCGCCCTCGCCAAACTGAATGTTGCTGTTTGCGTTAAGTATTCCGCCGTTTTGAAAGACAGAAACGCTTTTAATGCGGCTGTCAACGTCCTCTCCGCGTTCGATAACGATTGGACAAACACCGCGCCTTGCAAGCGTCAATGCAGCAAACATTCCGGCAGGACCAAAGCCTGCAATCACAATTTTTTCTTGTGTTTCAATCGGCTCCCGGCAAAACTCATAGTCATTGCTATGACATTTTGAAACGCCTGTGACCGCAGACGTTTTTAAAAACTCGTCCTCGTTAATGTTAAGCTCCGCTTTAAAGGAACAGCAAAAACGGACGTTGTTCTTTTTTCTTGCGTCAATTGAACGGCGAAAAAGAAAAGCTGCCGCAATATCGCTTTTCTTTATATCTAAGTGCCTTGCCACTGCGGCGGAAGGGTTATCAAAATCAAAATCGTGATTTAAAAATATATTTGTTATAAGCAGCATTTATTTGCACCCCAGGTATTCAGCACAGCCCTTTGCCGCGGCAATACCGCTGCCGAAAGCAAAGTGCAGGTTATATCCGCCGCAATCGCCGTCGATATCCAGCACCTCGCCGCAGGCGAAAAGACCCTTTTGCTTTTTCGACATATATGTGTGTTTTGAAAACTCGTCGGTCCTGGCACCGCCGTGAGTAACCTGTGCATTTGCAAACCCTGTTGTGCCAAAGTATTCGAAACTGAGATTTTTAATAACCGACGCAATTTTTTTGCAGTCCTTATCATTAAAATCAACCCTGTTGTTAATTGAAAAACCACACTTTTTGAGCACAACTTGTCCGAGCCTTTTTTGCAGCATTCCGCAAAAGAACTCGGCGTTGCCGATACCTTTTAGCGCCTTTGCACGGTTATTAAGCATATAGGAAAGCTCACGCAAGTCGTATTCCGGCATTATGTCGAGTGATATTGTATCACCTTTTTTAAGATACCTTGAAAGCTGCAAAACAGGGGGGCCTGAAAGACCGTAATCGCAAAACAAAACCTCGCCGAGAAGCTGTTTTCCGTTAGGCGCCTTGACTAAGGCATCGGTTTTAACACCCTTTAACTGTTTTGTGAATGCGGTGTCGGTTTTTATCTGCACAATGGCGGGGGAAAGCTCCGTTACGCCGTGACCGAGGCTTTTAAGCAGCCGGTAGCCGCTGTCCGACCCAAGCTTGCCGCCTGCCATACCGCCGCAGGCGATAATGACGGCACGGCAAAAAATCCGCTCGTTTGCAAAAACCGAAAAGCCGCCGTTTGTCTTTTTGATATCTTGTACCTCGCAGTTGGTTAAAAGCTCAACTCCGAGTCGCTCGGTTTCAAAGCGCAGCGCGTCCGCAACTGACGACGCTTGCAGCGAATATGGAAAAAGCTTGCCGTTTTCACTCTTTTTTATAAGCACTCCGAGCGGCTCTAAAAAGCACTTCAGTGCATCAACGTCAAAATCTTTAAGAATCGGGTAAGCAAAATCGGGGTCTGCTCCGTGGTAGTTTTCCAAGGATATGCTTTCGTTTGAAAGGTTGCACCTGCCGTTGCCGGTTACCGCAATTTTTTTGCCGGCACGGTCAAAGCGTTCAAGCAGAGCAACGGAGAGCTGCGGCGATAGCTGCTTTAGTTTTATCGCAGCACAAAGACCCGACGCTCCTGCGCCGATTATGCAAACATCTGCCATATGCCCTCTCCCTTTTTAAAAAATATAAAATCGGCAAGCTCAGTCGCCGATATAGTTGCGGTCGACGTTAATAACGCAAAAATAGGTTTTATCAATTCTTTTTACAAGCTCGTTGACCTTAGCTTTAAGCTCGCTATCCGATATTTTAAAACCTTGCGGTACAACTATATCGAAAATAAGATTGGTATGACCTGTTCCGTGTACCACACGAAAATCGTGAATATTAAGCTCACGGTTAATTGACTTAATATCGTCTGCAACACGCTCTCTTAAAGTATTGCAAACCGGGTCGTTAACCGCAATCGGGTCCATATGTATAACGGTTTCAATGCCGAGCTTTTCATGCAGCTCGCGCTCGCAATCATCAATTTGCTCGTGACAATAAAGCATATCCATTTCCTGAGGCACTTCAACGTGTACCGAGGCAAAACGTCTGCCGGGACCGTAGTTGTGCACAATAAGGTCGTGAATACCGCAGAAATCCTTGTGCTCCAAAATGGTGTTTTCAATACCCTCAACAAGCTCCTTCGGCGGTGGCTCGCCAAGCAGCGGACTTAACGTGTCGCGTGCGGTACAGTAACCCGACCAAAGAATGAACAGCGCAACCAAAATACCCACATATGGATCGGGATTAAAACCCGTTGCTTTAAATACTATTACAGAGGCAAGCACGGCGCAGGTGGAAATGCAGTCGTTAGCGCTGTCGCGTGCGGTGGCGATGAGTGCGGAAGAGCCGATGCTGATGCCGAGTCGTCTTTGAAAAAGACCAAGCCACAGCTTAACTAAAACAGATCCGACAAGACCGATGAAAAGGAAGGGCGACACCTGTAAAGGTGACGGCGAAAACAGCTTCTCGGCCGACGATTTAAGCAACTCGATTCCAACAAGGATAATTAGAATTGCTACCATAAAGGCCGACATATACTCCATTCTGCCGTGACCGAACGGATGACCCTTATCGGCAGGCTTTTTTGCAATGCGAAAACCAAGCATCGTTACAACCGATGAGCCTATATCGGAAAGGTTGTTAAAAGCGTCGGCAAGCACTGCGACCGCACCCGAAAGAATACCGAGCACAAGCTTCAGCACGAAAAGCAGCAGGTTACAAGCAATGCCCACGCCGCTTGCAAGAGCACCATATTTTTCGCGCACGGTGCCGGAATTGGTTTCCTTGCGGTTTTTAATGAATATTTTAAGAAGAAGTTCTGTCATAATTTATTTCAAATCCTGCTTTAAAATTGTTTTGTGCCTTTTGCACCTTTAGCGCCGAATGTTGCACTGTCAAGAAGATTCGTGTCTATTGTATACATTGTATTTTTTCTCGCTCTTGCACGTTTAAATGCAATATCTACAAGGCGGTCTATCATATCTGTGTATTTTGTGCCCGTCGCTTCCCACAGATAAAATGCAAGAGAGCCCGGAATGGTGTTTATTTCGTTAATGTAAACACGGTCGTTATCAGAAGTGTCCAATAGATAATCTATTCTCGAAACGCCGCTGCAACCGAGCGCTTTAAATACTTTTTTAGAAATTTCACGAATTTCGTTCGATTTTTCCTCGCTTATATCGGCAGGGCATTTTCTTGAAAGCGACGCCATACCGCCCTTTGAATTTTTAGAGCCGCCTTTGTATTTATCGTCGTACGAAAGAATTTCATCATTCATAAAAGGCTCTTCGCAAACCGATGCCTCGCAGCTGTCTGCATCGCCCAAAACCGAGCAGTTGATTTCTCGCAGAGTCTCCACTGCGTGCTCTATAAGCAGCTTTTCGGCAAATGACGCGGCAAGCTCGATAGCACTGCTCAGCTCCGCTGCGGTTTTAACCTTGCTTATACCAACGCTTGAGCCGAGATTGGCGGGCTTAACAATAAGCGGAAAGCCTATTGTATCGGCAATTTGCTTATTGATTACTTCCTTGTTTTCAAACCATTCTCTTGCACGGAAGGTAAGCCCGGGCAGTACAGGAAGACCCGCTTCCTTCATAACGCTTTTAAAAACCGATTTATCCATACCCACTGCGCTTGAACAAACATCGCAGCCGATATACGGAATTCTTAAAAGCTCAAAGAAACCCTGCAATGAGCCGTCTTCGCAGTTTGTTCCGTGCACAACAGGGAAGGCAAGGTCAATTTGCACATCCTGCTTTTTATTAAAGATACCGCTTTTTAAAAAGCGCATAAAGCACTTTCCGCTGTCGGCTGTAACGCAAACCCTGTCACAGTTTTTGCGAACGGCGTCAATGTCCTTAAATGCTTCAATGTTAAAAAGGCAGTCGCCCGTAAACATTGCGCCGTCCTTTGCCATATAGATCGGCACAACGTTGTATTTCTGTTTATTGATGTTTGCAATTGCCTGCACGCCGGAAATTACAGCCACCTCGTGCTCAACAGACGAGCCGCCGAAGAATACACCGATTGTTGTTTTCATAAATATCACCTTAAAACCAAAATTATTTTAAATAATTGTCCGGAAGGTCGTTTTCAATAAGCACTGCTGTGTTGTTGTTTGCTGTGGCTTTAAGCTTTTCCAAAGCCTCGGCAAATGAAGCCACAACACTGATTTCCCCTTTATAATCTGCTTTTTTTACTCCGTCAAGCAGCGGTTCCGAACGCTTTTTGCCAACAAGGATTATCTCGTCGCAAACCCCTGCCGCAGCTTCTCCCAAAGCAAAGTTGCATTCATACTCTCTTTCACCGAGTTCAATAAGACCCGGTGTTACAATAACTTTTCTTCTGCCTGCCATCGAGCCGAGCACTCGCACTGCCTCAAGGCTGCCCTCGGGGTTTGCATTATAAGCGTCGTCAATAAGCAGCGCTCCTCGCAAAAAGGTTTTAAGCTGTAATCTGTGCTCAACAGGTTTAAGCTTGGCGGCGGCATATGCAATGTCGCTCGGGTTAACTCCCAAATAAAGTGCAACGCTTGCAGCGCCTGCAAGGTTTTGCACATTGTGCATACCCAAAAGCTTTGTTTTAATATTAACGATTTCGTTATATCCGTTTATAGTAAAGCATGCACCGTCTTCACCGTATGAAACATTGCTGTAAGATACATCGGCGCTTTTACCGTACGTAACGCAGCTTATAGCTGTTGCTTTTTTATTGATGTATTCATTATCGTTATTGAGAAACACCTTACCTTCTGTCGACAGCACGCTGTCAGCAAGCTCAAACTTTGTGGAAAGCACATTGTCAATTGATTTAAACGTGTCGAGATGTTGCGGACCGACAGAAGTTATAATACCGATATGGGGATTAACAATATCACATATTTCCTTAATATCGCCAATGTTCTTAGCACCCATTTCGGCAATAAAAATCTGAGTTTCAGGGCGGATACTCTCGCGTATAGTCCTGACAACTCCCATAGGAGTATTAAAGCTGGCAGGAGTATAAACAACATTGTATTTTTGCTCTAAAAGGCTTGCCAAAATATATTTCGTGCTGGTTTTGCCATAACTTCCCGTAATGCCTATAACGGTTAAATCGCCGTGTTGCTTTAAAATGCGCTTTGCGTCGTTTATATAATAATGTGTAACAGCCTTTTCGGCGGGTGTATTGAGAGTACGCACCAAAAGAACGGAAACGCAGGGCAAAAAGCACAGCGCCGCAATCGCAATAAAAAAAGCGTCACTCACAAATGCCGCAAGCAGACAGAGTACAGCATAAATTATAAAAAGCGAAAAGTACTGCCTTTTAACGCGGGCTGTAAACACGAGCTTTTTGATTGCCTTTTTCTGACCGTTAACCGCTCCGTAAGCGCAAAGCGGCAAGCTTAAAATGCTGAGAATAAACAGCGGCACATAAAGCTTAAGAACAAAAAGCAATATTTCCGCAAAAAGCACACCGCAAAACACTGCCGATTTAAACGAAAAGGACGAGCGCAGCCAATTTAAGTATCTTGATGGGAAATATGAATTCTGCTGCAGCATATGCGCTTGCCGAGTTACGGTGAACATACCTGTTACAGCAGTTATAACGCAGCTTATTAAAAAAAACAACCGCACCTTAAATTCCTCCTGTTAATTTAAAAAGCTTTTCAGAATTGCAACTGTTTTTTGGGGGTCTTGCAAAAACGAAAAATGCCCTGCGCCTTCAATAACGCACAATCCGCAATCCTTTATGTGCTGCTCTAAATACTTTGCGTCGGAAAGCGGAGTGTCGGCGTCGTTTTCGCCCCATATAAG
Source organism: uncultured Oscillospiraceae bacterium (assembly GCA_900552605.1). GTDB lineage: Bacteria > Bacillota > Clostridia > Oscillospirales > Acutalibacteraceae > UMGS1532. The sequence continues at coordinate 8,598 of USAR01000002.1, forward strand.
CAGAGTGGGGCAGTTGATTGCCGAAAGCTTTTCGCGGATATCGGTGTTTATAACACGCACCATCGTTTTGCGCATAACCTCGGGTGCCGAGCGATAATCGGCAGAACCGAAGTGCGACTGAGCTTTTTTAAGCAGCTCTTCGTTTTTTCCTTTGAAAATCGGTAACATCAAAAACTTTTTAACCGATTTATAAATGAAAACCTTTGCGCGCTTTTTAAGCGTCTTTTTTGCAGGTATACCGGCGGAATCGAAAAGCACAATTTTCGGTGGTGATATCATTTTTTCGCAAGCCATATTTAAAATTATTCTTCCGCCGTGCGAGTGACCGACCATTATCGGGTTTTGAAGATTAACGGCTTTCATAAATTTCAAAATAAACTCGCAGTAGTCCTCAATTCCCCAATCGGTTTTAAGAATATCGCTTTCGCCGCAGCCCGGCAGGTCGAGTGCCACAGTGCGGTGACCGAAAAAGCCTGCCATAATCGGTTTCCAAGGAAGAATCGACGAGCCCCAGCCGTGAATCAGCAGCACGGGAGAGCCCTCGCCTTCGTCAATATAATGTATTTTTAAACCGTCGATTTCCGTAAACACGAGAAAAAATCCCCAATCGAAAACACTGCTTAAAAAACAGCCGCAAGCTGCTGCCGCTTTTTTTACAGCTAACATTCAAAACATAACAAACATATTATACCAAATTATAAACCAAATTAAAAGACCTTTTTTATATATATGTATGATATTTTGCGGCATTACCGCAACGCATATAACGGTTATGATTTTTGTTTTGTCTACACGTTACTTAAAATATTGAAAAAGCAGCGCAAATTTTTCAATTCGCGCTGCTTTTGAAATTCTTTACCCGTTATTAAATAGTCAATTGAAACTCCGTAGTATTTTGAAAATATAACAAGCATATCAACGTCCGGACAGCGTTTTCCGTTTTCGTAATACGAAAGTGATTCACGGCTTATATTAAGGTCCATTGCTATTTTTAACCGGCTGTATCCCTTTTTTCGTCTCACCTCGCGCAGTCCGATCATTTTCAAAGTCGGTTTCCTCTTTTCGTCAAAAGATTTGTGAATTCCATTGACATAATAGTAATATTGCGTTATTATATATTATGTAACAATTTGTTACATAATATAATATTAGGGGGATTTTTATGTATTCAAAAAGCGGAAAAATAATAAAGGTGCTTGCTATTACCCTCACCGTATTGGGTATTGTGGGTTCTTGCGTTTCAGGCGGCGTTATGATTTATCTAAATGAAACAACAAACCTGAATATATCTGAGGTTTACTCATTATTGGTTATTTTTGTCGGAAGCATTCTTTCATTTCTCAGCAATATATGCCTTTACGGATTCGGTCAATTGATTGATAATTCGGGAGCAAACCGCAGAATGTTAGAAAAATTGAGCGCCGACAAAAACACAGAGCAAGATGTTGAAACACTCGCTGCAGACGCTGTCGGCGTTTTGTAATAATTTCAAACAAAAAAAGGGCGAGGCACAGTCAGTGTTGTGTCTCGTCCTTTTTAACTTTCATAAATGTAATTTATTAAAATTTCTCAAGAGATTTTGAAAGAAAAGCCTTTGTTTTTTCGCTTTGCGGTGTGCCGAAAACAGTGTTTGGAGCACCTATTTCTTCCACAACACCGTCAGCCATAAACATAACGGTATCCGAAACGCCTTTGGCAAACTCCATTTCGTGGGTAACGATTATCATTGTTGTGTCAAGGTCTTTAAGCTCTTTAATAACTTTTAACACTTCACCTGTAAGTTCAGGATCAAGCGCTGAAGTCGGCTCGTCAAAACAGAGTATATCGGGATTGAGCGCCAGCGCTCTTGCAATTGCAACACGCTGCTGCTGACCGCCTGAAAGCTGACAGGGATAGCTGTCGGTTTTTGACGAAAGCCCGACTCTTGCGAGCAATTCGCGCGCATTCTTTTCAATCTCCTCTTGGCTGCCCTTACCCTGCAGCGATGGCGCCAACATAACATTTTTAAGCACCGTGTATTGCGGAAAAAGATTAAATGACTGAAAAACAAGACCGAAATGCAGGCGATTTTCACGCTTTTGCGCGTCGTTAAGCTTCGGTAAAGCAGCATCGAAAATGCATTTGTTACCTACTGTGATCTTGCCCTGCTCCGGTGTTTCAAGAAAATTCAGGCATCGCAAAAGTGTCGTTTTACCGCTGCCTGAAGAGCCGATTATTGAAAGCACCTCGCCCTTTTCAAGCGAAAAGCTTATTCCTTTGAGCACCTTTTCGTTACCAAAGGATTTGCATATATTTTCAACCTTTAAAATTTTCATTACATTAACTCCTGAAATAGCTCATTTTGCGCTCTGCCCAACCGAAAAGCAGGGTGAGCACGCCGGAAAATAAAAGATAAAACGCACCTGTATAGATAAGAGGCCACAAAAGTCCCTCTGTTTTAATAAACACCTGGCCGCACCAAATGATCTCGTAAACCGCAATAATTCTTGCAAGCGAGGTATCCTTAACAAGTGTGATTATCTCATTGCTCATAGGAGGCAGTATATGCTTTACAACCTGCAGCAAAACAACCTTGAAGAAAATCTGCGTTTTTGTCATTCCAAGCACTTGTCCGGCTTCATACTGACCTTTCGGCACAGACTCAATTCCGCCGCGGTATATCTCTGAAAAATAGCAAGCGTAGTTAATTACAAATGCGATTATAACCGCTGAGAAGCGCTCAAGCCTGACGTCCCACAAAATTCCGGGCATATAGAAAACGATAATTAACTGAAGCATAAGCGGAGTTCCGCGAATTATCCAAACAACCGAGCGCACCAACCAGCGCAGAGGTTTAAAGCGACTCATTGAGCCAAAACTGATTATAAGCCCTAACGGCAACGCCATTAAAAGCGTTAAGGCAAATATTTGCAGCGTTGTTCCAAAGCCTTTTAAAAGACTTAGCGTTACATTCCAAAACATTCCCATTTAGCTTAATTCCCTTTCAAAAAACGGTTCTAAATTAAAACCTGTGTAAAACAGCAGTAATCGGCGCTGCAATTATGCCGCAGCGCCGTTTATTATTTGATTTCGATAATAATTACTCTGCAAGGTTGAGCTTGTATTTATCGGCAAGTGTTTTGAGACTGCCGTCAGCCTTCACCTTTGCAAGGTACTCGTTGAACTTTGCAGTGAGGTCTGAGCCCTTTTTGAAGCCAACACCGTAAAGCTCGTCGTTAAGTGTAATGCCTGCTTTAAGGTTGCTGTAATCTGTTCCATCGCCTGTCATTGCTGCAGCCATTGTTGCGTCGATAACGCAGGCGTCGCAGCTGCCTGCTTTTACTTCAAGCAAAGCGTCGCTTTGAGCGGTAACAGCGGTAACATCATAACCGTTATCCTTTGCAACGCTCTCGCCTGCCGAGCCTGATTCTGCGGCAAATTTAAGACCCTTCATAGAAGCTGCGTCTTTATAATTATCAACCTTGTCGGCCTTCATAACAACGACCTGCTTATTTTGAACATAAGGATCCGAAACGCTGGTGTTCTTTTTGACCTCGTCGGTTATCGTCATACCGTTCCAAATGCAATCGATTGCTCCGGAATTAAGCTCTGCGAATTTGTTGTCCCAATCGATTACGATGAATTCTGCTTCGCGATTAAGAGTTTTTGCAAAGTTTCTTGCAAACTCAGCGTCGAAGCCGGTCCACTCGCCGTTATCATCTTTATAATCCATCGGTTCGTATTCGGTAATTCCGACAATCAGCTTTTTGTTTGCTGTTGAGCTTGCACTGCTGCTCTTTGCGTTGTCCTTCTTACAGCCTGCGAATGATGCGGCAACCATTAAAGCTGCCATTACAATTGCTATTATTTTTTTCATTTTCTTTTCCTCCGTTTTTTAAGTTTGGTTGGTGGTTTTGTTTTATTGTGTTATTATAGTAACACTTTATCGCACTAAAGTCAAGTGTTTTTTTAATATTTTTTAAAATTTTTTGCAATGGCTAAAAAACCGCTTAAAAACCGCTGTTAACAGGGTTTATACAAAGACATTTGACTTGTTTGAAAAAACGGCATATTCATGATATTGTTTATACGGTTGTATTTTAAACCGAATTCCGGACGTGACGGGGCAGTTCTCTCTAATTAAAAAATAGTTGTTGTTATATTTTACCGAATATGTTATAATTACTGAAACGACGGTGTGCTGCAAAAATCCAGTATATGCAGCAAAGGTTTAAAAAATCGTTTTGAAACGGAGAAAATATTATGGCAAGAAAAATTAAAATAACCTGCGACAGTACCTGCGATTTAAGCGAAGAACTGCTTAGCCGTTACGACATAAGCGTTTGTCCGCTTTCTGTTGTGATGGGGGATAAGGCTTACCGCGACGGCATTGACGCAAAGCCGGATGACATTTACGCCTATTATGCCGAAACCGGTAAGCTTGCAAAGTCTGCTGCGGTTAATATTCCGGAATATGAGGATTTCTTTAACGAGCATAAGGAAGACGATACCGATATAATTCACTTCTGCATATCGTCGGAAATGTCAACAACATACAACAATGCCCGTTTGGCAGCGGCATCTGTCGGGAATGTTTATGTTATCGATTCTGCAAACCTTTCAACAGGCTCTGCACTGCTTGCTCTTAAAGCCTGCGATATGAGAGAGCAGGGAAAGAGTACAAATTACATTGTGGCAGCAATTGAAGAGCTTAAACCTAAGGTGGACGCATCATTTGTTATCGACAGTCTTTTGTATCTTTACAAGGGCGGAAGATGCTCCGGTGTTGCGGCGCTCGGTGCAAATTTGCTTAAGCTTAAGCCTTGCATAGAGGTTAAAAACGGTGCAATGGGCGTTGGTAAAAAATACAGAGGAAAGTTTGAAGCGGTGCTTAAGGATTATGCCGCAGAGCGCCTTGACGATGCAGATAATATCGATATGCACCGTGTGTTCATAACACATGCAGGCTGTGATGAAAAAATCGTTAATGAGGTTGCAGAGCTTGTTAAAAAGACAATGCCGTTTGAAGAGGTGCTTGTAACGCGTGCCGGCTGTACTGTTTCAACCCACTGCGGCAGAAACACACTTGGTGTGCTGTTTATTCGCAAAAACCCCATTGCATAAAAATATTATTATTGAAAATAATCCCGACCGTGCGCCGTGTTTCGGCAGCTTTTCGGTCGGGATTTATTTTTTATTATATTTTTGCGTTTTCAAGACCTCTGTGTTTTCGGCAATGCTGTCACCGATTCAGCAGTTTGTAATATAATATTAGCAAGGGGCAAACGGCACGGCTCGGTGTTATATCGGCAGCAGGCTGCAGTCTGTTTTTAAAATAACCGATTATAAAGCCCCATAATATAAAGGCGGACCGCTTAAATCAGGTTTTTTAACCTTACTAAACGGTCCGCTGTTGTTTTTTTATATTGTGATTTTCGCAAACGGTTTTATTCCTCAACGGCAAAAACCACATTATCAAGCTTGCAGATTTCATCAATATCAACATTGGCGCTTTGTTCAAAGCAGATATTAAGCCCAACTGTTGCATTTCTTCCGCTGCGCGGTTCTGAAAGAGTGAATGTCTGCTCTGCGCCGAAGGTGTCTTTGAGATACTTAAGCACGGCATTAACAGCCGACGCATCCGCTTCCAAATAAATTGTTATGTATGATTTTTTACGTTTTTCAAATTTTGAAAGCAGAACCACCGTCACCAAAAAAAGCACTGTGACAATCGCCGCGCCGGAGTAAAAACCAAAACCGAGTGCAATTCCGATTGTGGCTGTTGTCCAAACGCCGGCAGCGGTTGTAAGTCCCACTATTATATTGTTGGACTTTAAAATGATCATACCTGCTCCCAAAAAGCCGATTCCGGAAACCACTTGAGCCGGTATTCTGAAAACGTCGCCGGTAAGACCCATTGCACTCGCCGCAAAAACACTCGTGAGCGCTGTCATACAAGAGCCGAGACACACAAGAATGTGAGTTCTCATACCTGCCGCCTGCCCGTGACGTGCTCTTTCACTGCCTATTAAAAGCCCTGCAAAAACCGCAGCTAAGCATCTTGCCGCAATTTCCAAAAGCTCCAAAATATCACCTCCCGATAGTATTATATTTTGCATAAAAAGTCTGCCACACACTGCGCCAAAACTCCTTGACCCTCGTTGTTGAAGTGCAATCCGTCGGCGGTATATTTCACCTTATCTTCGGCGCGGTTGGGGTCAATGCCTAGTGTGTTGTAAAGGTCTATAACGTTAATATTATATTGCTTGCCCTTTTCGATTATAACCTTGCAATAGTCATAAAGCGGGCGAGCATCGCTTTTTTTCATCGGCCTTGTTGAAGGCTTGGTGTCGAAAAGGTCGGAAAACTGCATATGCGCAGGGGCTAAAAACACAATAACGGCATTCGGATGTTCTTCTTTTAAAAGCCGCATTAAAAAGTCGACCGCTCCGCAAAAGGTTGCGGGGGTGTCGTCTTTCATTGTTCCGAAGCGGGCATCGCCGTGTATGTAGTCGTTAACACCGCCGTAAACTATAATAACGTCGGCATCCTTTTCAATGTCATACGCTCTGCCGCAAAAGCAAAGGTCGTGCCTTGGACGTTCAGACGGCACACTTTGATGCGCAAGACGAGTTCCGCCTATGCCATGGTTGTATGTTGCCTCGAGTCCGAGCATCTTTCTTAACCTGTTATCGTAACGGCAGTTTTCAATGTCGTCAACTCCAACGCCTTCTGTAATGCTGTCGCCTAAAAATGCTATTTTTTTACCCTTTAATTCCATTTTTTGTCACCTCATATTTATTCTGATGATAGTGTTTTTTCTTCTTAGATGTCAGCGCGCTTGTGCACGCCGACAGCTAAGAAGAAATATGCAGACCGAAGTCGCAGTACAAACAATACGTTTTAATCTTCTATCATCATTTAATCATTATAAGCAATCATAGTGCCGCAATCAATGCAATATCGCATATTTTTCTTGCATTTTATAACACTTTTTAAAAGGTGATTATATATTTTCCCAAAGACCTGCGGCGGCTGTCTGCAAGAATCTTCGGCAGCTCTTCGAGCGGCGCTTTTTCATATACAATCGAGCTTACATCGAGCTTGCCGCTTTCAATAAGCTTTACTGCCGCAGGGAATGTATAAGGATTGATAAACGACGAGCGCAGTGTTATCTCTTTTTTGAAGATTTCAAAGGGCTTTACCTTTATTTCAGCCTGCGGAGCGGTTAAGCCGAACATCATAACAACAGAGTTTTTACCTGCAATTCGGATTGCCTGTTCAATAGTGTCTGTTCTGCCTGCGCACTCAATAACGCAGTCGATTTGGCTTATGTTTTTAAGAGCTTTCTCAACCCCGTCCGGAGCTAATGCAATATCTGCACCGAGTGACAGTGCTTGTTTTCTTTTTTGCTCAATCGGCTCAATCGCAATGATTTTTGCCGCTCCCGAAAGCTTTAAAAGCTGCACCATAATGAGGCCTATCATACCGCAGCCGATAACCGCCGCAGTATCACCGCATTTTATGTTGCACAGCTCGATGCCGTGCAAGCAACAGGAAACAGGCTCGCTCATTGCCGCTTGTTCAAACGAAACCGACGGCATAACCTTTTGTGCCTGAGTGGCAGGTACTGCGCAGTATTCCGCAAAGCCGCCGTTAACGGTTGTGCCAATGCCTGTCATATCGGTGCAAAAGTGACCGCTTCCGCGTTTGCAGTATTCGCAACCGCCGCAGAGCTTGTTGGGGTCAACCGAGACCTTTTCGCCGATGCTGAAACCGCTGACGCCATCACCGATCTCAACTATCTCGCCTGCAAACTCGTGCCCGAGCACCGTGCCGGCAGGAGTTTTTGCAGCGCCCTCATCACCGCAGAAAATGTGGGCGTCCGTTCCGCAAATGCCGCAAGCGTGCACCTTAACAAGCACCTCGCCTTTTTTGGCGCGTGGCTTAGGTATATCTTCAATTTTTAAATCATTTTTACCGTAAAAAACCGCTGCTTTCATCACTTTATCCCCTTTAAATGTGTTGTATATTCTCAAGCTGTCAGTGTAATGCTTATGTTGTTTTATAGCTGTTCAATTGCCGCAATGGCTCCGTGATATTCGGTACTTTTTGCGGAAACCTCGACGGCTTTTTTCAAAAAATCAACCGCACTTTCAAAATTTGTGTTATCAAGCGTTTTGCCGTTTTTTAAAAACTCACTTAAAAATGTGCCGAAGAAAATATCACCGGCGCCTGTTGTGTCCACTGTTTTTGCAGGAGCTCCGGCAACGCTTGCGCTCTTTCCTTTAAAAAACAGCTTTGCGCCGTTTGCTCCGTCGGTTACAGCTGCAAGCTTGACCCCTTTTTCAAATACTGCGTTAATCGCCGCTTGCTCGTCACTGCCGAAAAGCATTTCAAGCTCTTCTTTTGATATCTTTAAAATATCAACAGCATTAAGCGGAGCTTTCATAGCGCCGATAGCCGCTTGTTCGCTTTCCCACAGCGGAGCGCGGTAATTAGGGTCATAGCTTATAATGCAGCCTGCTTTTTTTGCAATGTCAATTGCATAATTTGTGGCACTTTTTGCAGGCTCTGCAGTAAGCGACAGCGAGCCAAAATGGAAAATCTTTGCGTTTTCTATAAGCTCTTTTTTAACCTCTTCTTTTTTCAGAAAAATATCTGCGCCGTATCTGCGATAAAAGCTGAAGCTGCGGTCGCCTCCGCTGGACAGCTCAACAAATGCAAGCGTTGTGTTGTGCTCGCAGTCGGCAACAAGACCGCTGTCGCAAATACCGTGTTTTTTAACTGTTTCCCGTAAAAAACTGCCGGGTATATCGTGCCCCACCTTGCCGATAAACGCCGTGCTGCCGCCGAACTTTGCCACAGTTGCCAAAAGGTTAACCGGCGCGCCGCCCGCCTTTCTTGCAAGCAGAGCGTCGCCGGAGGAATCTGTTCCGCTCGGTGTAAAATCGATAAGTATTTCACCGAGTGCGGTAACGTCGATTGTTTTCATATTACTTTACACCGCCTTATATTTTCTTGCAATTCGCTTTTCATAATAATATAAATTGTTGAATCCCAAGCCCTTAAGCGTATTAACCGCATAGTCGAACGAGTGCGCAAAACGCTGTGAAATATGAGCGTCCGAGCCGAGAGTTACAAGATAACCGCCAAAATCTTTGTAGTGCTTTAAAATCTCGGTGTTCGGCATCAGCTCGTCGTACTCTGAGCCGAGGCAGGAGGTGTTAACTTCAAGTGCAATACCTCTTGCGATTATCATTTTCAGTATCTCGTCAATTTTTCTCATATGCTCGCTAAGGTCGACCTTAATGCCGTATTTTCCGCTGATATATCTTAAAGGGCAGGTCAAATGCGCAAGTATGTCAAAATTGCTTCTCTCAATCATCTCTTTAATATCGTCAAAATAAGTATCAAGGTATTCGAAAAGCTCTTGACGGCTGAATTTTCCGAAGTCGACCGCAGAATACGGCGCGTCGAAATTTTTGTATCTCACAGCGTGAACGGAACCTATGATAACATCGAAATTGCAGCTGCTTATCATATCGTCAGCTGCGGGCAGATTCCAAAATGCTTCTCCCATTTCAACACCGCAAAGCACATTGAGGTCGCTTTCCTCTTTTAGCTTTTTTGCTGCATTATAAGAATTTATTATCGGGATTTTAAAATCTCTTTCTTCGCAAAACTCGGTGTCAAAATGATCGGTTACGGCAAAGCCCTTTGCGCCGAGCTTGTGAGCGGATTTTGCTTGCATATAAATAGGACATTCGCTGTCGTGTGAAAACCGGGTGTGAGTGTGGCTGTCGTATATTGCTGCAGCCGCGGGCGGCTTCAGGCTGCCCGTGGTCTCAATCATATCGGCATGGTATTTTTCGGCTTCCTTCAGCTCACTCCCGGTGGAAAGTATCCAAATGCCAAGCTTTGCATATTTCTTAACAGTCCTGCAAAGCTCGTCTCCGGCTTTAGGCACCGTTACCCAAGATGTCAGCGGTGTGTCAAGACACATCCAAGCATACAGCTCGTTGCTGCCGACGATCTCACGCAGCTTTATAAGCTTTTCTTCGGTTACCTCGCCGTCGTAATGCAGCTCGGCGCCGGGGAATCTTTCGATAACCTTTTTTGCAGCCTCGGTGCTGTTTACCGTAAACCCAACGTGCGCTCCGCTTTGCTCTATCTCGTCAAAAATGCGGTTTATCTCGCTTTCGGAAAATCCGGCAAAGCGATTGTCAAGCTTAACTGTAACGCACCAATATTTTGCAACGTTTAAAACTTCGCTGAAAAGCGGTATCTTAGTGCCCTTGAATTTTACCGATTTTGAAAGACCCGCATCGTAACTTCTTGCCTGTTCGTATGTAATATTGTTTATAAAAACCTCGTTTTCAAGCTCTGAGCCGTCGGCATTGCGGCAGGTTCTGTTGAGTGTTTTATCGTGCAGTATAACGCACTTTCCGTCTTTTGTAAACCAAGGGTCAAGCTCTATGTATTTGTAACCCTGCGCCGCAGCTGCCGCAAACGCAGGCATTGTGTTTTCAGGACATTCTGTACCGACACCTCTGTGTGCTTCGTAAATCATTTTGAACTATCTCCTTTGGAATTGACTTTTGACCGCTCTGTTAGTATAATAATACTGCAAAACGTTCAAACAATCAACAAACGACGATAATTTTGAAAGAACGCTCAAATTTTTTAAAAAAACTGAGCGAATGGAGGTAGCTATGAACAAGGAACGTGAACGTGCAATTCTTGAAATACTGCTTAGGGAAAAAAGCACGACAGTCTCGTCGCTTGCAAAAAGGCTTTACGCCAGCGAGCCGTCCATTCGCCGAGATCTTAACAGTCTTGAAAGCCAGCATTTTATTCGTCGAAATCACGGCGGCGCGGTTTTGGACGAAACGTCTGTTTCCAAAATAAAAATACCGTTTTTGCTGCGTGAAATGGAAAACAGCGACGAGAAAATAAGAATTGCAAAAAAAGCAGTGCAGCTGGTAAAGCCGGGAGATGTTATTTTTTTGGACGCTTCAACTTCAACCTTCAGAATGATACCCTATCTTGCCGAGATTAAAGATATAACGGTTATTACAAACGGAATAAAGGCGCTTGCTGCGTTAAGCGAACGCAATATTAACTGTATCGGAACGGGAGGCACTGTTGTTAATTCCTGCCTTGCGTTTTACGGCGACGCCGCCTATGAAGTAATTAGGAACTACAATGCCGATATCTTCTTCTTTTCTATAAGGGGACTTGACCTCGACGGTAATTTAAGTGATATCTCGGAAAAGGATAACGGAATAAGAAAGAAAATGATGGCGCAGTCCGCCGAGTCATATCTGCTTTGCACATCTAAAAGGATAGATAAAAAATTTATGCACAATCTTTGCAATGTTTCAGAGCTTTCGGGAATAGTTACAAGTGACGCTTTGCCTAAATGTATTGCCAAACGCTGCAAGAAAATAATTTGATAGCTGCGTTTTCTGTGGTATTTAAGGTATATATCAGAGCAGAAAAGGCTCAATATTACAAAAATGTAAGGTTAAGGCCGCTCATTGTAAGGCGAAGCTATGGCGGTTGTTTTATATCTCGGATATAATTGAAGCGTACCTAAGGAGGTAATGCTTTATGAAGATATTGGAAGTTAACGGGCTTAAAAAAATCTATTCAACAAGGCTCGGCGGAGCAAAGGTTACCGCGCTTAAAAATGTTAACTTCACCGTTAACGAGGGAGAATATGTCGCCATTATGGGTGAATCCGGCTCGGGCAAAACCACACTTTTAAATATTCTTGCCGCGCTTGATAAACCAACCGCGGGCAGCGTTAAGCTTGCCGGAAACGAGCTTTCCTGCATTAAGGATTCGCAAATTGCTGCTTTCAGAAGAGATAACCTCGGTTTTGTTTTTCAGGATTTTAATTTGCTTGATACATTCACCGTGGAAGACAACATTTATCTGCCGCTTGTGCTTGCCGGCAAAAGCTACAAGGAAATGCACGAGCGTTTGATGCCCATTGCCGAAAGGCTTGGCATAATGCCGCTGCTTAAAAAATATCCATATGAAATTTCAGGCGGTCAAAAGCAGCGTGCCGCGGTTGCAAGGGCTATTATAACCGAGCCGAAACTGCTGCTTGCCGATGAACCGACAGGTGCGCTCGATTCCAAAGCGTCAAACGAGCTGTTATCGCTTTTTGCAACGCTTAATTCGCTCGGTCAAACCGTGCTTATGGTAACACACTCCGTTAAAGCGGCAAGCACCGCCAATCGTGTTTTATTTATAAAGGACGGCGAGGTGTTTCATCAATTATACCGCGGTCAGGATGACGACGAGCGGTTTTATCAGAGAATAACCGATACGCTTACTTTGCTGGTGACGGGCGGTGAACGCAGATGAAGGCGGGCTTTTATCCCAGGCTGGCCCTGGACGGCATAAGAAAGAATAAAAGGCTTTATCTTCCCTATATGCTTATCTGCATAGGCACCATTATGATGTATTATATCATATTGTTTTTGCAGCACAGCCAGGCGCTGGAATATATGCCCGGCTCAGGCACGATATGCGCGACGCTGAATTTAGGCGGAT
>USAR01000003.1 GCA_900552605.1 uncultured Oscillospiraceae bacterium
TATACCACAAAACACAGAAAAAGCCCAGTAAAAACTGGACTTTTTCGACAGTCTGAAGCACTTAAGCTTAAAGCTTAGGTGCTTTTTCGTGGAGCAGGCGGCGGGAATCGAACCCGTGCAATCAGCTTGGGAAGCTGAGATTCTACCATTAAATTACGCCTGCGGCTACATTTGTTATTTACTTTATCACAGTCAAGAGTTTTTGTCAAGATACCTACAGCCGCTTTGTTTGCTATTGTGCTTTATAAGAAGACTGCTTTGAAATTCATCTTCAGTCTGTGCGCAAAAATACAACCGCATATCAGCCCGTGTCTCCGAACGGCACGCCCGTTTTTAACTTGTTGTTTTCTCAGTTTTCAGCTTAGTATAAAACGGGTGTTAAAACCGCTTAGCGGTTTTAACGTCGCCTTTCGGCGACTGTGCCGCGCGGGGACGCGGGCTGATATGCGGTTGTATTTTAAGCAATATTAAAATATTAGACAAAAGTAATTTTAATGGCATGTTTTGAGCAGTTGACTCTGATTGACGCTGTATAATTCCGACTTGCATTAGTGGTATTGATTTTATTCGATATACAACAGTTTCAACTTTCACATTCCTTAAGTATTTTTTCAAAAAACATTGCACTTGTAATTCCGCTCGGTCGATTGTACCGTCCAAGCAAAAGAAGTTCACTCGGATCCCCTGTTAATGTGTTAACCTTTTCGGTGCAGGTGAAAATAACATTGAAGCCGAGCTTTTGCAAAATTCCCACCGTGGTTTTGCTGTATGCTCCGAAAGGTATTGTAAATGCGTCTGCGCGCTTACCGACGGATTGCGAAAATTTGCTCTGAAATTCCTCAATATCGCTTTTAAGCGCTTCGGAATAATCCTGTTCGCTTTCACCGTACTTTTGGCTGCAGCCCTTGCGCGGCCAAATCTCGTGCATATTGTAGGTGTGGCACTGTAATTCAAGTGTTCCGTCCTTCTCAAGGTTTGCTGCCGTTTGCCAGTTAATATAAGCGTATTCCGGATTTACGTCGTCTGTTTCGGTGTAAAACTGCGCCTCTTTTCCGATAATCGATACCACGGCTTTCATATCATATTTTTTAAGCAAAGGCAGTGCATATTCTGCCGTGCTTAAAAAACCGTCGTCAAAAGTTATCATACATGGTTTTGGCGGCGGTGCTTTTTTGTCGTTTACAAAGTTAAGCAGATCGCTTGTGTTAATCGTTGTATAACCTTGTGATTTAAGGTATTTTATATCGCTTTCAAATTGCTTTTGCGAGATAACATAATCGCCGAGGGCTTTGAAGTTTTTAGAAATGTGGTGGTACATTATTATCGGCAGCTTTATTTCTGTTTTTGACTGCTGCACCGCAAACACCGTTACCGCAAGTGAAACGATTGCCATGGCAAAAGCCGCCAGTCTTATTGTAATTTGCCTTTTCACGTGGGCGCCTCCTTTTAAAGCAGTGCTTTGAAAGCAATTATAAAAATTCCGTGCATAAAATTATATTTTATTAAACGTCTGTTTATAACCTTTATTGCAGTCTTATAAAAGTGTTTAAAAAATACCGATAATGTTTCTTTTACGGTATTGAAAATTATGGCAAAAAATGTTATAATACTTCGGAACTGAATAAATAAGAGACACGGTTTGAAAAGTTGTTTGCTGAGTAGATGAAAAGGAGATCCGGTTCGAATCCGGAGCAACCGCCATTACTGTGTTTGAAACAAGTCGCTATGCTGAATATAAGCACGGCGAAAAAAGACTGTTTTCAGCGTTTTTTAACAGGCAATATTATAGCAATGTCAAAAAACGTTTTGAGGCTTTGCCTTGTTTCATAAGTCAGGATACCTGCCGCGTCTTTTTCGGTAACACAGCTTTGGTGTGGAGAGTGCAGCCATTGCCGCCTTCGATTTTCGGCGGACAGACTGTGCTTTTTTGATTTTTTACCGGTTATTCTGTTTCGAATTTTCTGTAAAGGAATGTGAAAAAATGAAAAGAGCAAGCAAATTATTGGCTTCGGCATTTGCTGTTTTAATAGCAATTTCTTCTTTCCCTACAGCAATTGCGACAGCTCAAAGTGATGTTGTTATTTCAACATATGCAGAGCTCAAAGATTTTGCCGACAAGGTTAACGGCGGTGAGAGCTTTGAAGGGAAGAATATTAAACTTGAGGTTAATGTGGATCTGGAATCCGACAGCAACCCCTGGACATCGATCGGCACGGCTAAAGCCACTTCGTTTAAGGGCAATTTCGATGGTGGAAACCACATTATAAGCGGATTGTATATAAACGGCAGCGACAGTAATGTCGGCTTTTTTGGATATGTTGACGGAGGTACTGTTGAAAATTTAACGGTTGAAGGAAATGTTGAGGGAAGCAAGAGCGTTGGCGGCGTTATTGGATACCTGAATATCGGAACTGTTAAAAACTGCGGAAATAAGGCAAGAGTTAAAGGCGGAAGTATGGTTGGCGGCGTTGTAGGCACTGTTAACGGCAATTGTACAGTAAGCGGCTGCTACAACAGCGGCTCTGTAATAGGTACGAGCGGATATATCGGCGGTGTTACAGGTCAGCATTGGCGAGCAGGCCTGGTGGAAAACTGCTATAACGCAGGCGATGTAACAGGTCCCGCAACAGTCGGAGGCGTCACCGGAGGGCATAAGGCTTCGTCACCGGTGCTTAAAAACTGCTATAGCGACGGTGTGGTCGTTGATTCGGCAGGTATGCTTAACAACATCGGCGCCATTCTCGGTGCCGGCAAGGTTGCAACCGTTAATTGTTACTATAAAGACCGCGGCATTGCAGACACAAACGGCGGTGCAAAAGCCGTAGGCTCGTATTCCGAAGCATCACTCGGCGACGCATTTGACAATACCGCGCTTGTTCCGAAGCTTTTGTGGGAGAAAAACGTAAGCGGTGATAAACCTGTTCATCCTGAATTTGCAGAAGCAACAAAGCTTTCCTCGCAGCTTGCGGCATACATAAAAGCAGCAATACAAAGTGCAAAGGCAAAAGCAGGTGTCAGCGACACTCTGCTCGGCAGCGACGGTTATAAATCCGGCGCAAGCTCCACTGCAACCGATTGGATGGCACTTGCGATGGGTCGTTTCGGATATTATAAATCGGGAAAATACTGCTATATGACAGACGACGGCACAGGCTATGACGATTATCTTGCCGCATTAAAAGGCTATATTGAAAAAACATACAGCAAAAACAACGGTGTTTTGCACCGTGTTAAATCGACCGAGTGGCACAGAGCGGTTGTTGCTGCTGCGGCGCTCGGCGGAAATCCCGAAAGCTTCGGCACATATAACGGCAACAATATAGATTTGATTGCCGACGGAAGTTATAACAATGTAACCAAAAACGGACCGGGCGGACAAGGTCTTAACGGCTGGATTTGGGGACTTATTGCAATGGATACCGGCAGTTACACTGTTCCTGCAAATGCAAAATATTCTCGCGAAACATTTATAACCGAAATTCTTAAAACACAGCTCGCAGACGGCGTAGGCGGCAATACATACGGCGGCTGGGTGCTTGGAGGATACGGCAGCACATCCGATATTGATATGACTGCAATGGCTGTTCAAGCGCTTGCGCCTTATTACAACAGCAATAAAAAATATACATACACAAACGGTAATACAGGCAAAGAGGAAACAAGAACCGTGCACGAGTGCGTTGACGACGCAATCGAAAGATTGGGCAGCCTGCAAAACACAAACGGCGGCTATAACTCTTGGGAGACGGAGAATGTGGAAAGTGCCGCACAGGTGCTGACCGCACTTTGTTCTGTCGGCATAGATCCTGCAACCGACAAAAGATTTATAACATCAAGCGGAAAAACTCTGCTTGACGGAATTTTGCGCTTCAGACTTGCGGACGGAGGCTTCTGCCACGTTTTAAACGGCGGCTTTAATTCGATGGCTAATGACCAGGCTGTATATTCATTGGTTTCCTATTGGAGATACGAAAACGGTATGCGTGCGCTTTACGATATGCGCGGTGATTTCAGTGAGAGCGATCTGCAGAGCATAAATACCGCTGTTTCGGCAATAAACGCAATAAAGTCACCAACCGACGCAGATTATAAAGCAAGCATCAAAGCTGCGCTCACTGCTTTCAAAGCGGTTTCGGAAACAGAGAACAGATATGTTTATAATTATTCAAAGCTTGTTTCTGCAATAGAGCTTATCGGCGGCGAATCCGAGCTTGAAACAAACACACCGTATGCTGTTGAGTTGACTGTTAAAAATATGCCTCAAAAGACGGTGTATATTGAGGGCGAAACCCTGAACACCGAGGGATTAAGGATTGCTGTTAAATACAGTGACGGCACGGAAAAGGAAACCGAGGATTACAAGCTTTCGGTTTACGGTGAGCTTACACTTGGCATTGATACGGTTTATGTAAAATGCGGAGGCTTAAAAACATCATTCGGCATTGTTGTGAATGAAAAAACACCATGGGAAGGCGAGGGAACGGCAGAAAGTCCCTATCTTATAAGCGATGCAGAGGGTCTTGAGGCATTGGCAACAAAGGTTAATAAGGGCGAAAACTACCTTGGATATACATTTAAGCTTACTGACAATATAGATCTGAGCGATTATGACAACTGGATTTCAATCGGACAAAATGAGAGAAGACAGTTTGAAGGCACATTCGACGGCAACGGTTTTTCTATCGATAACCTTACCGCAAGAAGGAACGGACTGTTTGCATATGCCGGCGATAACGCTGTTATCAAAAATGTCGGTATTGCAAGCGGCGAGATAGGATATGAAACTCTGTCATTCGTCGGTGCGGTGGTAGGCTACAGCAACGGAGCGGATGTTATAAATTGCTATAATGGCGCAAATGTCGCCTGCAGCGGTTGGAGCGGCGGAGTTGTCGGCACAGTGCGAAACGGCAGCAGCGTTATTAAAGGGTGCTATAATACAGGCAGCATTACAGCAAGAAACACGGTTGCCGGCGGCGTTATCGGTCATCTCAGCACAGGCGTTAATGCAGTTGTGTCGGATTGTTATAATACAGGTAAGGTAACGGCCGAGGACTCGGCGGCAGGAGTTGTTGCAAAGATTCAAGGCGGCGGCAATAAGCTTTCAAACTGCTATAATGTCGGAGAAATATCCGTCCACGGCGTAAATATACTGACGGGCGCTGCTTCGATTGCAGCTGAGCTGACACGTGGCAGCACGGTTGAAAACTGTTACTATAATTCGGATATTTGCAATGTCGGCACACCGGACGCAGTTGAGTCGTCGGTTGCAAAAATCACAGCCGAAATGAAGGAAGACAACATTCTTACATTGCTTGGCAGTGGCTTCAAAAAGGATAAATACGCTCTTGTAAACGACGGCTATCCGCTTTTGCAATGGCAGAAAACAGAGGACGCCGACAGCGTTGAGAATGTTGAAAAGCTTATAAAAGATATCGGAACCGTTACACTTGACAGCAAGGCTGCCATTGAAAGTGCAAGAGCAGCTTATAATGCGCTTGATGATTCGCTTAAAGCAAATATTTCAAACCTTGCGTTTTTGGAAGGTGCGGAAAGTGCCTATAAATTGTTGGTCGGTCAATCCGGAGGAAGCGGCTCGGGCAGCGGTACAGGCGGCAGTGGTGAAAATAACGGCAGCTTTGAAAACGGCGGCGGAGATAATCAAAACAGCGGCCTTGAGAACGATGAAGACAATGAAACGGGCAAAGGCGACGACAGTAAAGGCACAGCAAACAACGAAAAGACCGATGAAAACGAGCAGCAGGAGACTAAATCGCCTAAAACGGGCGAGAGTGGTGTTAATGCAGCGGCTGTAACACTTTTAATTGCTGCGGCATTTACTGCAATCG
Organism: uncultured Oscillospiraceae bacterium; assembly: GCA_900552605.1. Taxonomy (GTDB): domain Bacteria; phylum Bacillota; class Clostridia; order Oscillospirales; family Acutalibacteraceae; genus UMGS1532. The sequence goes on from USAR01000003.1 coordinate 5,847, forward strand.
GCACAAGAAAGAAAAAAGAAAACTGATAAGCAGAGGTTTGGTTTTATGAAAACGCGGAAACGAATAGCGGCGATTTGGCTTATTATTGCGGTAATGCTTTCAGTGCTGTGCCTTGGCGCACCTGTATCCGTAAGCGCTGCGGCAGGGCCTAAAATTGAAACAACGCTTAAAAACGATATGCTGCAGCGCGGCAGCAAAAAAACGTTTGACGTTGTTGCAAGAAACTCAGTCGGCAAAAAAATAAAGGCAACAGTTACCTTTAACGGCAAAAAGCTGTCGCCGACTTGGGACGACAGCCAAAAGACAAGCTATACCCTTGTTTTTGAAAATGAGGGGAACAACACCGTTATCGTTTCCGCTTCCTCAGACGGCGGCAAAAAAAGAACGCTCAGTTATAATATCAACTACAAAAAAGCAAAAAACGGAGAGAAGATCGGCACTGCTTTTTGGAGCATTGAACTTTTTACAATCGGGTGCGGCTATTTGGTTGAGCCTTGCGAAATGCCGATATACGAGGGTGAAACCGCAGCCGATGAGTTGCTTAGGCTGCTTAAAGACAGCGGTTATCTCTGTTATTACGGCGGAACAACAAAGGAATCATTTTATTTAGCATATATTGCAAACGGAAATATAACCGCGGAAAACTATAACGGATACAAAAAAAGCGCTTCTCCAAAGAGCGCAAAATCTCTTTCGATAAACGCAAAAATTCCGAAAGTGCTGGTGCCGCATCTTAAAACAACAATGACATTTTACGATGAAAATGATTATAAAAACAACGGCAAGGGTTATCTCGGTGAGTTTTTATTTACAAACGGCTCGGGTTGGATGTATTGCGTAAACAATGTTTTTCCTAATGTGGGATTTGCGGATACTTACCTTTCCGACGGCGATGTTGTGCGCGTGCAGTTTACATTAGGCTACGGCGCGGATATCGGCGGCGCTGCGGCTGTTGGGTCATCGGGCGGCACACAGCTGCCGCAGGGTTATTACAGTGTTGCGAATAAGGACGAGCTCACGAAAGAAATATGTGCAGCACGGCAAAACAGTTTTTTTGAAAGCGACTCGGCGCTTATTAGCGCTTATAAAAACGCTTTGGACACAGCGGATAAGCTGAATGCGGACAGTAAAGAGGTGCTGTCTGCGTCGGCAGAACTTAAAACTGCTGTCAAAAACGCTGTCGGCACAACCATAGGCAGTTCTTTACAAAACGGCAGCAAAGCACAGAGCGGCTTAGGAACAAAGAGCGCACATTCAAGCTCTAAATATACCAAAGGCGCAGCTGCGGATAAATCTGCTATCGGCGGAAATACGCAAAGTGTGGGTAAAAGCGGCAGCGGATTTTCAAACGAAACAAGCAGTGCGCTTAACAGCGGCGCTGCGGTGAATTCTCAAAACAGCACTGTGAGCAAAGTTGTAAAAACAAGTGAGGCGACATCTGCTGAAGCGAGCAGCTCAAACATCACAAAGGACGAAAGCACCAATGAAAACAACAGCAGCTTTGCGCTTGGTGCAATTGACGGTGAAAAAGAAAAAAACGGCAACAAAGCATTGCTTATTATTACTATTCTTGCTTTCATTCTGCTTGGCGGCGCTGTTACGGCGGTATTACTTACTGTGAAAAAAGGCGGTTTAAAAAAGAAAAAATGACGAAAGTGCTGAAAAGATTTTTTTGCGCAATACTCTTTGTTATAATGTTTATATCGGGGCTTTTTTCAAAGCCCCTGTTTCCGTTTTTCACACAGGCAAAATCTGCAAGCATTAAGAGCAATGAAGAAATCATTAAAACCGTAAGCGACGTTGCAAACGGAATTATAAAATGGAAAAAGGCTGACCTTAACGTCAAGGAAAACGAAAACCTTATAAATGATAAATATTTAGAGCTTGCCGGAACAACACCTGGCGATTGGTATCAAATAGGTCTTTCAAGGCTCGGCGTTAAGGATAATTATCAAGGCTATTTGGCGGTTATCAAAGACAAGGTGCGCGAGCGCTATGAAACAGAGGAAAAACTCAGCGCGGCAAAGGCTACCGAATGGCACAGAATATCGCTTGCGGTGCTTGCCGCAGGCGGCGATCCAACCGATATGGGTAAGGATAAAAAAGGAAACACAATAAATCTTATTGCCGACGGAACATATAACCGCGGCAAAAGCGCATCTCTCGGAAAGCAGGGTATAAACGGGTGGATATGGGGACTTATTGCACTCGACAGTATGCGCTATGAAATACCGAGCGATGCTTTTTACACTCGCGATGACATTATAAAAGAAATACTTTCAAGGCAGCTGCCGAGCGGCGGTTTTACGTTAAGCGGCACACAGCCCGACCCCGATATAACCGCAATGGCGCTGCAAGCCCTTGCTCCTTATTGTGAAAACGAAAAAGAATATATTTATAATGATTTTTTAACCGATGAAAAGAGAAATAAAACAGTTAAAAAAGTTGTGGATGAAGCGCTTAACTGCCTTTCAAAATTGCAGCTGGAATCAGGCGATTTTGAAAGCTGGGGCACGGTTAATGTTGAAAGCACAGATCAAGTTGTGGTGGCGCTTTGCTGCCTTAACATAAATCCGCTTACGGACAAGCGGTTCATTAAAAACGGAAACACATTGCTTGACGGCATTTTAAAATACAGAACACAAGACGGCGGCATTGCACATTCATTTACATACAGCGAGGATAACCCGACGGCAAAGGCAGGCAAATCAAACTCTATGGCGGGCGAGCAAACGCTTTACACAATGGCAGCACTTCTGAGGTTTTATAAGAATCAACGACCGCTGTACGATTTTCGCGCTGAAAAAGGCACTAAAAGCGTAAACGCCGAGTTTACAAATGAAGATAAAGCGGCGGCAGACGCACTGCCAAAGGTGCTTACAACTAAGGAATACTCCACAGTTGTAACATTGCTTGAAAGGCTGCAAAACAGCGAAGATTTTAATGGCAAGTCCGGATATTTAAAAAAGCTTAATGCGGCAAAGGAAGAAATATCAAAAATCGAAGCCGAAATTGCGAGCATTAACGCCGATATTAAAAGCGAGCTTTACCCGTTTGAAAAGCTTACAGTTAAAGACAAAGGCAAAATCGACGGCATTGTAAAGCGTTATGAAGCTCTTAGTAAATACGACAGAGAAAAAATTGAAGGATACGAAGATGTTATAAAATCCAAAACCAAGGTAGATAACCTTTTGAGAGGGTACATAATCGGCGCGGTGCTGGCGTTTTCAGCTGCCGTAATCGCGTTTTTTACCGTCAGGTCGATTGTAAAAAAACGAAGAAAAAAGCAGCGGGAAATGGAGCAGCTCGAAAAGCTTTATGAAGATGAGAAATGATGCAGTTTTACAAGAGGTATTCAGATAATTAAAACAAAAAGAAAGGAGAGTGTCGGCTTGAGAAAAAACATAATTGCTCTGCTTTGCGTAATTTTGCTTGCGGCAATTGTTATTAACGGAACTGAAATACAGTCGGTTGATGAATATTACCTTACCCATATTGACGATATAAAAAAAGACAGCAAGACAGTAACTCTGAGTATCCGATGCGACACTATCCTTGATAACTACCAAGACCTAGAGCCGCAGCTGAGAACGGAAAAATATGTTCCCAAAGACGGCGTTATATTAAAGCCTACCGTATATGTTTTGCGTGAGGGCGACACGGTTTTTGATATATTAGACCGCGCAGTAAGAAAAAACAAGATACAAATGGAATATCAGGGCGCCGATAAAAACAGCTACGGCAGCGTTTATGTTAAGGGAATACACTATCTTTATGAGTTTTCGTGCGGTCCGCTTTCAGGCTGGATGTACCGCGTTGACGGAGTTTTTCCGAATTACGGTTGCTCGAAATATAAGCTTCACGACAAGCAAAATATTGAGTGGATATACACTTGTAACCTCGGCAAAGATGTAGGCTGCGAGTGGGTTGAGGAGGAAGGTGCGCAGTGAAGGCATTTGCAAGTTATCATCCGTCGGTGTTGTTTTTGTATTTTGTGTGCATTATCACCGTTTCAATGTTTATAAATAATCCTATAACGCTTTGCCTTTCGCTTTTGGGCGGTATTCTTTTTTGCTTAATGCTGCAAAGGCGCAGCGAGATACCCGGCAATATCGGCTTTTATGTGCCGCTTTTTTTAATTATTGCCCTAACCAATCCGCTGTTTTCACATAACGGTGTAACGCCGCTGTTCTTTCTAAACGGAAATCCTGTAACTTTGGAAGCCTTCGCTTACGGCGCAGCCTTTGCCGCTGCTGCGGTGGGCGTTATTCTGTGGTGCAAGTGTTACAGCGAGATTATGACAAGCGATAAATTTCTGTATTTGTTTTCGGCTGCTGTGCCAAAGCTTGCACTTGTAATTTCATCGGCTCTGCGATTTATCCCGCTGTTTAAACGGCAGCTTAAAAAGGTTAATGCCGCACAAAAGGCAATGGGACTGTATTCTTCAAAAAGCATTCCCGACAGAATAAAAAGCTGCGGCAGGGTGTTTTTGGCAATGGTGTCGTGGTCGCTTGAAAGTGCAGTGGAAACGTCTATGTCAATGAAAGCGCGAGGCTACGGAACGGCACGCAGAAGCAACTTCTCCGTTTTTCGTTTTAAAGAGCGCGACGGTGTTTTGCTGATGGTTTGCGCTTTGCTTTTTTTAACAGTGCTTTTCGGCAGTTCCTCAGGAATACTGAATTTTTACTATTATCCGGAAATCAGTAAGCTTTCGTTAAGCACTCCTGCCGTAATAGTTTATACAGTGTTCGGCACACTGTCGTTTTTGCCTTTTATGATTGAAGTTAAGGAGGCTGCCGTGTGGAAATACTGCGTGTCGAAAATTTAACATTTAAATATCCCGGTTCCGAAAACACAGCGTTAAACGGCGTTAGCTTCAGCGTTAACAGCGGCGACTTTGTTGTGCTTTGCGGAGAATCCGGCTGTGGAAAAACAACGCTTTTAAAGCTGCTTAAAAAGTCGCTGAGCCCTAAAGGAGAGCTTAGCGGAGAGATCCTTTATTTCGGCAAGAGCCGCAATGAGATAAGCGATAAAACCGACGCCGAGGACATAGGCTTTGTTTTGCAGAATCCGGAAACGCAAATTGTTACCGACAAGGTGTGGCATGAGCTTGCGTTCGGGCTTGAAAACCTTGGTATAAAAACCGATGTTATTCGCCGACGTGTTGCCGAAATGGCTAACTATTTCGGCATTAACGGTTGGTTCCGTAAGAAAACAAGCGAGCTTTCGGGCGGTCAGAAACAGCTGCTCAATCTTGCGGCAGTTATGGTTATGCAGCCGAAGGTTTTAATATTGGATGAGCCCACAAGCCGCCTTGACCCGATTGCCGCATCTGATTTTTTGGCAACACTCAATAAGCTTAACCGTGAGCTTGGACTTACGGTTATTATTGCCGAGCACTGTTTGGAAGAGGTCTTCCCGATTGCCGACCGTGTTTTGCTTATGGAAAACGGCAAGGTGCTTCTTAATGACAGTCCTCGAAATATTGCACCGATGCTTTCGAAAACGAATAATAATCACAAAATGCTTGCGGCACTTCCTGCGGCAACTCGTGTTTTTGGAAGTCTTGAAACTTCCGACGACTGTCCGCTGACAGTTAAAGAAGGTAGAGCGTTTTTGCAAAAGCACTTTGCAAGTAATGCACCTGTCGATTTCAGAACTGAGGAAAAGCGTGAGGAAACCACTGCAATTGAGCTTAAAAATGTGTGGTTTAGATATGAAAAAGACCTGCCGGATATTTTAAGAGGAGCATCGCTTAAAATAAACAGCGGAGAACACTGCTGTGTGCTTGGAGGAAACGGCAGCGGAAAAACGACAATGCTCAATGTTATTTCAGGCATTTCAAAGGCATATCGCGGAAAGGTTTTTATAAACCAAATACCGATTAAAAGCTATAAGGGAAACTCGCTTTACAGAAATAATCTGGCATATTTACCGCAAGACCCCATTAGCGTTTTTATTAAGGACACTGTGCAAGACGACCTTTCGGAAATACTCTCGGCGCTTGAAGTGCCGAAATCCGAGAGGGAAGAGAAAATAAAGAAAGCCGCAAGAGCGGTTGGTGTTGAAAAGCTGCTGTCGCGTCATCCGTACGATTTAAGCGGCGGAGAGCAGCAAAAATGCGCAATTGCAAAAATGCTGCTGCTTAACCCTAAAATTTTACTTTGCGATGAACCTACTAAGGGCATCGACGCCGCGGCCAAGCAGGAGCTTGGCAGAATTTTCAAAGAACTTTTAAAAAGCGGTATAACCGTGCTTACAGTTACACACGATGTTGAGTTTGCGGCTGAATTTGCAGACCGATGTGCGCTGTTTTTCGACGGCGAGATTCTTTCCGCTGCACAGCCGGCAGAGTTTTTTGCGGAAAACAGCTTTTACACAACAGCGGCTAACAGAATGGCGCGAGGTCTTTGCAAAACCGCGATTACCTGCGATAATGTTGTGAAATTTTGCAAAGGAGAAAATAAAGAATGATAAATAATCCGTGGCAAAAGGTAAGAAAATACCTCTGGCTTTGTCTTCCGTGCCTGATTTTTCCCGTCATTGCACTGCTCGGAGTGTTGGTATTTCCGGAAAAAGCGTTTGCTTTTGTAACACTCGCGGCAACCATTCTTGCCACAGTGCCGATGTTTGTGCGGTTTGAACGCGGCAAAGCAGACGCAGGAGAGCTTGTGCTGATTGCGGCAATGACCGCGCTTTCGGTTGTCGGCAGAATGGCGTTTTCGCCTGTCCCGGGATTTAAACCTGTAACCGCAATGGCTGTGATAACGGCAATGTATTTCGGAAGTGAGGCAGGCTTTTTAACGGGTGCGCTTTCGGCTGTGATATCTAATTTTTATTTCGGACAAGGACCATGGACTCCGTTTCAGATGTTCAGCTGGGGCATTTTGGGTTTGATTGCCGGTTTTTTGGCGGATCGACTTAAGAAAAACCGATGGTGGCTTTTGTTATTCGGTGCTTTTTCAGGCATTTTGTATTCACTTTTAATGGACGTTTATACGGTGCTTTGGGCAGACGGATATTTTAATATTAAACGGTATCTTGCGGCGATTTTTTCATCGGCTTATTTTACTGCTGTCTACGCTGTTTCAAATGTGGTATTTTTGCTGCTGTTTGCAAAACCTATCGGCAAAGTACTCTACAGAATTAAAAGCAAGTTTTTTTAAAAGCAAACTAAAAGCACGCAAGACTTTTCGTTAAGTCTGCGTGCTTTTTTCTTAGTTTAGGTTATTTTATAATGGTTATCGTATGTCGAAATAATGAAAGTATTTCATATTTCGACACCAAATCTTTGATTTGGCAACAAATTTTTAAAGAAAATTTGACAATACCGATTGCAATGATATAGTGCGAACCGAAATATAAAAATATTCCGATTCGCAAAGCCGATTTTATCGGCTTGATTGAAACGTCTCTGTCGTTTCAATCCGCTATAATCATTATAGCAACAAGGGTGGTGAGGTTGTTGAAGAAAAAATGGTGGCGTGTGCTGTCGCGTGTGCTTGCTGCGGTGTCAGCGGTGCTGCTTATATTGCTCGGAATATATTTTATATCGATGCGCAAAAATGCCGAAGAAGCCAAGAAGCTGAGCTCAAATGCGCGCAAAATTGAGAATGTGCAAAGCACAGTTCTTCCCAAAAATCCTATCAATTTTAAAACGCTGAAAAAGGAAAACAAGGATATTTACGCATGGATAAACATACCCAATACACAAGTAGACTACCCGATCGTGCAAGCGTACAGCGAGGACGATGATTTTTACCTTGACCATAACATTCAAAAGAATTATGATATAAACGGCGCTATTTACACAGAAAAGCTTAATTCGAAAGATTTCGGCGACCGCAACACCGTGATTTACGGTCACAATATGCTGGACGGCTCAATGTTTCAAAACCTGCATAAATTTCGTGATAAGGTTTTTTTCGATAAGAATAAATACTTTACAATATACACCGAGGGTCACATTTTAAAGTACGAAATTTTTGCCGCTTATAAATATGATGACAGACACATTTTAAATTCTTTTGATTTTGAAAACGATGAAGTTTTCGAGGAATACTTAAAAGAGGTTCAGTCGCCGCGCTCGCTTGAGGTCAACAAGCGTCAGGTCACGCTTACAAAGGAAAGTCGTCTTGTTACCTTGAGCACTTGCATCGGCAACGAGAGCAGTTACAGATATTTGGTGCAGGGGGTGCTTGTTGATGACACCGTCACAGAATGATAAAAACGAGATTAAAATGGATTATATAGGCTTTGATAAGGATAGCCTTAAACGTGATGAGCAAAAGAAAGCGAGAGAGAAAAACCGGCGCGACGAAAGAAAAAAATCGATAAAAAAACGTGTGCTTACGGTTATCGGGCTCAGCGTACCGTCTCTTATTGTTACATTTGCGCTGGCGCTTGTTGTTATGGTTGCTATCGGTAAAAGCCAAATGCTGAGAATGAATACGGCAAGCCTTGATCTGCCGGAAATCGAATCGGTTGCGGCGGAGGACAGCGGAAAAACAATTACTTATAACGGAGCTACCTATAAGCTCAACAAAAATGTTACCGCAATTCTTTGTATGGGTATCGATCGCAGCACCGTTACCGGCGCCGATTCTTACGGCGGCAACGGGCAGTCCGACGCTAACTTCCTGCTAACGATAGATACAAAAAGCGGCAGAACATGCATTATACCTATCAACCGAGACACTATGGTGGATGCCAACGTGTATTCCGAAAAGGGTTCCTTTGCAGGAGCGCAAAGGCAACAGCTATGTCTGGCATTTGCCAACGGCGACGGCAGCAAAAAAAGCTGTCAGAATATGTTAAGGAGCGTTTCGTCGTTGTTTTACGGAATTCCCGTTGAAACCTATATGGCAATCGACCTTGAGGCGATAGGAGTGCTTAACAATGCAGTAGGCGGTGTCACCGTTACAGCACCGGAAAGCTATACCTACCGCGAAGTCGTGTTTAAAAAAGGGGAGGCAATAAAGCTTGATTCTGCACTTAAAGCCGAGGCTTTTGTGAGATACCGTGATATAAACCGTTTCGGCTCTAACGTTGACAGAATGAATCGTCAAAAGCAATTCTTACTTGCTTGGTCAAAGGCGGCAATTTCAAAAACCAAGCAGAATATTACTTTCCCCGTTTCGCTTTACAATCTTGCAGCCGATTATGACATCAACAACCTCAACATTTCCAAAATTTCTTTTTTAACATCAGTTGTAATCGGTAACGGGAAAAATGTTAATCTGGAGTTTAAAAGCATTGAAGGCACGCTGAAGCAGGGCGAAAAGTATGCAGAGTTTGTGCCCGATGAGCAAAAGCTTTTTGAACTGATTTTGGACGTTTTTTACGATAAACAGGACTGATTGCAGAACGCCGACTGTTGATAATATCAGTGTTAAAAAACAAATGGCAAAATCGTGCAAGCCAAGCACGGCTGCGAAAAAAACAGCCGTGCTTTGCTTTTTGATTTGCGTTGAGGGAATATCGGCAAAAAATGATTGCGTTTGCACTTGCTTTAAAATTCATCGCTTGCAAGTCAGCCTAAGCTAAAGCCGCAGCTCCCCCGAGCGCGCCCGTTTCAGCCTTTCCGTTTTTCGGCTTTTGGAAAAACGGAAAGGCTGAAACGGCAAAAGCCCCAATCATACTTGGGGCTTTTAATCGCCTTTAGGCGATGCGCGCTCGGGGGAGCTGCGGCTTTAGCTTTTGGCTGACGGTTTTCGGCGCACGGTACCGTTGCATAAAAGCAGCTTAGCAAAAAGTGCAGCGGCGATTTGGAGGTTAGTTTTGTATATTTGGTTGTGCGCACTGTGAATTTATGGTTTTTGTCTCTGAAAAAACGACAACAAAAACGACACCTTTTACCGTTATTTTAAGGGCAAATCGAAAAACACAATTACCGAGCTTTTTTTAAACTGAGAAGCATTTAAAAGGGCTTGACAAGCATTTCCGAAAAGTTTATCATAAGGGTAAGATTTATATTTTGAGAGGAAGTGCGACATCTTGAAAACCAACAGCATACCACGTCCGGAATATCCGAATCCGCAGTTTGAGAGAAAGCAGTGGATAAACCTTAACGGAAAATGGGACTTTTATATTGATTACGGCAACTCGGGAAAAGACAGAAAAATTTTTAAGCAGCCGAGCTTTGATGAAAGCATTGTTGTTCCATTCTGTATGGAAAGCAAGCTTTCCGGCATTGAGCACCACGATTTTGCACAGTCGGTTTGGTATAAGAAAAGGGTGAACATCGAGAGCGTATGGACAGAAAACGGCAGACGCACGTTTTTGCATTTCGGCGCAAGCGATTATGAAACAGAGGCGTTTATAAACGGTGAATCGGTCGGCATTCATTATGGCGGATACAGCTCGTTTTCTTTTGACATTACAAAATATATTAAATCCGGCGAGAACGATATAACCGTAAGAGTTTTTGATGATAATCGCAGCGGAAAACAACCGCGCGGAAAGCAAGCTTCACAATTTTATTCAAGTGGATGCGATTACACACGCACAACGGGTATTTGGCAAACGGTGTGGCTTGAAAGTACACCGAACAGTTATATAAAATCGGCAAAATTTACACCGTCTTTAAAAAACGGTACTTTATTTATTGAGGCGGAAACCAACGATGCGGCAGAAAAAACACTTACTGCAACAGCATTTTTTGACGGCAAAGAGGTTGCAAGCGAAAGCGTTGTTTGCGGTTGGGCAAGAAATAATATTGTGCTGAAAATCCAAGAGCCGCACGCTTGGGAGCTTGAAAATCCTGCACTTTATGAATTGGTGCTCAGATTAGAAGAAGATACCGTTTACAGTTACTTCGGTCTTCGTGATATTGAACTTAAAGACCGCAGATTTTATTTAAACGGAAAACCTGTTTTCCAGCGATTGATTCTCGATCAAGGCTTTTATCCGGACGGGTTGTATACTGCACCTACCGAGCAGGAGCTTATAGCTGATATTGAACGCTCAAAGGCAATGGGTTTTAACGGAGCAAGGCTGCATCAAAAGATTTTTGAACCAAGGTTTTTGTACCACTGCGATCGTATGGGATATATAGTTTGGGAAGAGCACGCAAATTGGGGATTTGATTGCTGCGGCGCTTATGCATACGAAGGATTTGTTTCCGAGTGGCTTGAAATAATGCAGCGAGATGTTAACCATCCGTCGATCATCGGCTGGTGTCCGCTTAATGAAACCAGCAGGTTTATAAACCAAAAATTTGTCAGATATCTGTACAGCTTTACAAAGGCTTATGATTCAACAAGGCTGTTTATTGATAACTCCGGCTGGTTCCATGTAGACGGTACATATGATATGTACGACGTGCACGATTACTGCGATAATACCGACACTTTTCGCAGAAGGTTCGATAAGCTTGCAAGAGGCGAGGCAGCGGAGCATTTGCTGTTTAACGAGCCGCGAAAAGATAACGGCGGATACAGTAATGCCATTTGCTTTATAAGTGAGTTCGGCGGAAAAAGAATGGCAAATGTCGATAGCGGTGCTTGGGGCTATGGCGAGGCAGCGGCAAATGAAAAAGAGTTTATCGAATATTACGACGGTCTTTGCAAAGCACTGCTTAACAACCCTGCAATAACCGCTTTTTGTTACACTCAGCTTACCGATATTGAGCAGGAATGTAACGGACTCTATACATATGACAGAAAGCCAAAGGTGAATGTAAAGGCAATACACGATATTACCTCTTATCCTGCGGCAATTGAAAGAGAAAAATAAATAAGAATAAAAACCGTTTTGCGCAGCAGACTGTGATTTTTGTATCGTGTCTGTTGCGCTTTGCTTTGTGTGGAGGGAATATCGGCAAAAAAATAATTGAGTTTGCACTTGCTTTAAAATTTATCGCTTGCCTAGGCTGACGGTATTCGGTGCTCTGCGGACTGTGTAAAAAAGTTTGGCAAAAGTATACAATCGACATTTTAGCCGGTCGGTTATATATAACAGGCACGAGGTTGCCCATCTTTCTTTGAAAACTTACAGTTTGCTTAAACGTCGCCGGTTTAGGAAAATATAATTATAGCAAAAAACACAAAAAATAATTAAATTAGGTATTGAAAAGTCGATACATTCAAGTTATAATAACACAAAATACTTTGTATTTTAAAGGAGTGTGTTTATTTGGAAAAACTTAATTACAAAAAATGTCTCGACGGTGAGTGGCGGCTGTTTATTGCCGAGCATTCGGAGTGCAAAAACAATGTGCAAAATCTTTCTTCAGGTGCAACGCTTAAAAACAGCGGTTACTTAGAGATTGCCGGAAGTGTGCCGGGTAATTTCGAGCTGGATATGCAAAAAGCAGGACTTATCGGCGACCCGTTTTACGATGTTGACGTTATAGAAATGCAAAAGCTCGAAAACCGTCACCTTTGGTATGTTTGTAATTTCGATTTTGAAGAGGACAGTGCCGACGGTTTTTACCTGCATTTTGACGGTGTTGATACATATGCTGAATATTATCTTAACGGCGAGTTTATCGGCGAAACAGATAATATGCTTATATCCCACGAGCTGCCGCTTGGCAACAGCGGTTATTCACCTCTTAAAAAAGGCAGAAACGAACTGCTTGTGCACATCACCCCTGCAATGATTGCCGCAAGAGAAAATCCGAACGGACAAGGCGGAAGCCTTTCGGGTTCTAACAATGCCGCCGCGCTTAATACAAGAAAGGCCCCGCATATGTACGGCTGGGATATTATGCCGCGCATAGTGTCGGGCGGAATTTGGCGTTCTGTTTACCTTTGCAAAAACAAGGAAGAATATATTGACGAGGTATATCTCTATCAGCGCGGACAAAATGACCCGAGAGAACAGCATTTATATTATAAAGTAAATGTTGAGGGTGACTTTATACGCGAGTATGCTCTTAAGGTTGTTGCTGTTTGCGGCGACCATAAATTTGAATATACCCATTGGCTGTGGCACACCGAAGGCACTTTTAATAACTATGCATATGACGCAAAGCTTTGGTGGCCGCGCAATATGGGCGAGCAAAATCTCTATGATGTAACGGTTACGCTTTTGCACGGCGACGAGGTTTTGGATACAAAAACTTTCCGCCACGGTATAAGATGTGTTAAGCTGCTTAAAAGCGACTATATTGACGATAACGGCGAGAGTGAGTTTTGCTTTACCGTAAACGGCGAGCGTTTTTTTGCAATGGGTACAAATTGGGTGCCGCTTGACGCATTCCACTCACGCGATAAAGAGAGGCTTCCGAAAGCCCTTGAGCTGCTTCTTGACAGCGGCTGCAATATGATTCGCTGCTGGGGCGGCAACGTTTACGGCGACACCGAGCTTTACGATTTTTGCGATGAGCACGGCATTGCCGTTTGGCAGGACTTCGCAATGGCTTGCGCATATTATCCGCAAACCGAGGATTTTTTGAGCGCAATTGAAAATGAAGCGGAATCGGTTATTAAGAAGTATCGTCAACACGCGTCGCTTTTCCTTTGGGCAGGGGATAACGAGGTCGATGATTGCTTCCGCAATCTGCATGATCCTAATGACAATATAATCACACGCGAGGTCTTACCGCGTGCAATAAATAAGCACGATATGTTCAGGGAGTACCTGCCGTCATCGCCGTACATCTCTCAAAAAGCTTACGACACAGGTCATATCAGAAGCCTGCCCGAGGATCATCTTTGGGGTCCGAGAAAATACTACAAGCAGGAGTTTTACCGCGACGCTAAATGCCGCTTTGCAAGTGAAACGGGATACCACGGCTGTAACTCGCCCGAGTCGGTTAAAAAGTTTATAGCGCCCTCCAAGCTTTGGCCTTGGAAAGATAATAAATCGTGGTTAGCTCACGCAGTTTGCGTGGAGCTTGAGTCAAAGCGACCGGACGGGGCTTTAGAATGTGCATATAGAATACCGCTTATGGCAAGCCATTTGGATGTGCTTTTCGGCGATACAGTGCCCGACGGACTTG
>USAR01000004.1 GCA_900552605.1 uncultured Oscillospiraceae bacterium
TCAATTAAAGCATATTCAAACGAAATGCGTCTACCTGTTATTTTAATGTATTCTCTGCAAGCGCTTAGCAAGGTTTCAATATTATAACTGCGGTTAACAGGCATAATTTTGCTTCGCTCGCTGTTGATTGGATTATGAAGCGACACTGAAAGCGTAACAGGCATTTTGTATTTTGCGAGCTCTGTTATCTTGTTTGCAAGACCGCTTGTGGAAACGGAGATGTTGCGAAGACTGAGGTTGAGTCCGTCCGGGTGAGAAACAAGCTGTAAAAAACGCACCGTGTTTTGAAAATTATCCAATGGCTCGCCCATTCCCATCATAACTATATGCGAAACCCGGACTGAGTTATCACGTTCTGCCGCGGTCACCTGTGCCAATATTTCCGAGGGAGTAAGGCTGCGGCTCAGTCCGTAAATACCCGATGCACAAAACTTGCACCCCATTCTGCAGCCGACCTGAGATGAAACACACACGGAATACCAACCGTCGTATTTCATAAGCACCGATTCAATATAACTGCCGTCGGGTAATTTATACAGATACTTTACGGTGCCATCGATTTTCGATACATACTTTTGCTCAATTTCTACATTAGCAATATAAGCGTTTTCCTCAAGTTTTTCACGCAGAGCTTTAGGAAGATCCGACATACTGTTAAAATCCTCAGTACCCGTTTGCAGCCACTTAAAAAGCTGCTTTGCATGAAAAGACGGAAATCCAAGCCCGGCAACAATAATTTTAAGCTCTTCGGGAGTTTTTGATTTTACATCAAGCTTTTCCAAAAGGCTACCTTTCCTTTCTTATAACGGCAAAGAAAAAGCCGTCGCCGCCGTTAACACTCGGCATAAGTCTGTGGCAAAAAGCGATTGTGCCTAACACTTCTGTTTTTTGCGGTAAATATTTCGAATGGTTTTTTAAGAATCTCTCCACCACCGCTTCGTTTTCTTCACGGCGTAAAGTGCATGTTGAATACAAAAGCGTACCGCCTGTTTTCAAATATCTTGCGGAATTTTCCAATATATTATACTGCAAGTCGGGCAGGTTTGTCAAATCAGACTTTGGTTTATACTTGATTTCAGGTTTTCTTCTTATAACACCGAAGCCCGAACACGGCACATCGCATATAATTTTGCCGAATTTTCCGAGTGATTCATTATACACCGTTGCATCGTTTACAATTGCCTTAATGCAGCTTACTCCAAGCCGCTTTGCATTATCCTCAATAAGCTTTACTCTGTGTTTATGGATATCACAAGAAACGATTTCTCCGACATTTTGCATATTCATTGCCGCACTTATGCTTTTGCCGCCCGGTGACGCACAAACATCAAGCACTCTGTCGCCTTTTTCTGCGCCGAGCACAGATATTGCCGTTTGGGCGGAGATATCCTGAATATAAAAAAGTCCGTTCGAAAATCCGTTTATCGCCCTTACACTGCCGAAGCCGATACTGCAAAGCGCCTCATCTCGGAGAGCGGTTTTCTCTGTTTCAATCCCGTCCTTAAAAAGCTGCTCTTTAAGCTCGTTAACAGTTGTTTTCAAAGTGTTTACGCGAAGAAAAGTCGGCGCAGGCTCAAGTGAATTTTCCAAAAAACGTTCTGTGCTTTCTTGCCCTATGTAACTTGTAAGCTCGGTTATAAACCACTGCGGACACGAGTATTTCACCGAAAGAGCCTTCTCCCCGTTGCCGGTGGGCAGCTTCGGCTGCTCTCTTAAAAAATTCCTTAAAACAGCATTAACTAAGCCTGCGGCGTATTTCTCACGCGACTTTTTTATAAAATTGACCGATTCGTTAACAGCGGCACTGTTCGGCACCTTATCCATATAAACAATTTGATAAATCGCCATTCTGAGTGCCGCCTGCACTTTTTCGGAAAGTGCGGACGACGGCTTTTTGGAGAGCTTGTCTATATAGTAGTCAAGCGTTAATTTGCGCTCTGTAACGCCGTATACCAAGCGGGTAACAAATGCGGAATCAGCTTTTGTAAGCTCGGCATTTTTAAGTGCTGCGTCGATAGCGAGATTTGAATATGATTCGCTTTTTTCAAGTTCTGCCAATATATCGGCGGCGATGCGCCGAGCACCGCTCACCTTCTGTCGCGGCTGTTTCCGAGAAAGCGCACCGCGTAGTAAAGCAAGGTTAGAAGCGACTGTATCATTGCGGCAACATATGTCAATGCCGCCGCTGTAAGCACTTTTTTCGCACCGTTATATTCATCGGGTGACAAAAGACCGCCAGAGCTGATTGCCGCAAGTGCACGGCGGCTTGCGTTAAACTCGACCGGCAGCGTTGCAAACTGAAAGGCAAATGTTGCGCCGAAAAGCACAAGACCGAGCACGGTAAGGTTAAAGAAATTGATTGCCGAACCGATTATCATAAGAATAATGCCGAGCATCGGTCCATATTGAGCAAAGGGAATTATTGCCGTGCGAATTTTAATGGGAACATATCCCGCTGCATACTGCACAGCATGCCCTGCCTCGTGCGCCGCAATGCCTACTGCGGCAATTGATGTTGAATCGCAAACGCCTTCCGATAGCCTTATAACATTTGAACGCGGATCGTAATGGTCGGTCATAGTGCCGCTTACAACTTCGATTCTGACCCCTGTAACGCCGTTTGCGGAAAGTACCGCTCTTGCAGCATCCGCACCTGTTAATCCGCGGGAATTCGGTATTCTTGAATAGTTTTTATAACGCGATTTTACAAGGTACTGTGCCCACAGCATAATAATAAGCGATATAATAACCACCGTCATATACAGCGGATCCCACAAATAATAC
Source organism: uncultured Oscillospiraceae bacterium (assembly GCA_900552605.1). GTDB lineage: Bacteria > Bacillota > Clostridia > Oscillospirales > Acutalibacteraceae > UMGS1532. The sequence continues at coordinate 2,785 of USAR01000004.1, forward strand.
ATACCGTAACCGTATCCCATAATCTCAACACCTTTCGTATTGCGTTTATTGCTTTTTAAAAATCAGTTAACAATATCGCCGACTTTAAGTTTAAAGCTGCCGTGCAGCATATCGGAGGCGCTCATCCTTTTTTTGCCTTCCGGCTGAACTTCTATAAGCTCTAAAGCCCCGTTGCCGCAGGCAATTATAAGCGATGAGTCGGCCTTTAAAACCGTGCCGGGCTTACCGGACATTTCGGAAATCTTTGCTTTATATACCTTTATTCTTTTGCCGTCGCTTATAAAATATGCACACGGCCACGGATTATATCCGCGCACAGCGCAGCAAAGCTCTTTAGCGTTTAAAGAAAAATCGAGTTTTGCCATTTCTTTTTTTATTATGGGTGCCTTGGAAACGCCGTCTTCCGGCTGCTTTCGCGGCACTATATCGCCGTTTTCAAGGTCTTTAACGGTTTTAACAAGCAGCTTGGCTCCGATATCGGCAAGCCTTTCAAAAAGCTCGCCGGCGGTTTCATCTTCGCCGATTGCGGTTTCCTCCGTTTCAAGAATATCGCCTGTGTCCATACCCTCGTCCATCTTCATTGTGGTAACACCTGTTACGGTGTCTCCAGAAACTATGCACCACTGAATAGGCGACGCTCCGCGGTATTTAGGCAGCAACGAGCCGTGCACATTAACACAGCCGTATTTTGGAAGCTCCAATATTTTTTTCGGTAAAATTTTTCCGTATGCCACAACTGCGATAAGGTCAGGTGATATCTGCTTTAATATATCGAGAGCCTTGCCGTCTTTAAGCGTCGGCGGCTGATAAACAGGAATATTAAGGCTCTCAGCCAAAACTTTAACGGGCGGCGGCGTTAAAATCTGCTTTCTTCCGACAGGCTTATCTGTTTGAGTAAACACTGCCGCCACCTCGTGCACCTTTGCGATTTCCGCAAGGCTTTTAACGGCAAAATCAGGCGTTCCCATAAAAACAATTTTCATTTAGTTTTCCTCATATTCTACAACGTGGTCAGTGAACAGCACTCCGTTAAGATGGTCTATTTCGTGACAGAGCGCACGCGCAAGCAGGTCACTGCCCTTAATTTCAAAAGCATTGCCGTGCCTGTCAAATGCCTCAACCTTAACCTTTTTAGGTCTTTCGGTAATGCCGAAAACGCCGGGGCACGAAAGGCAGCCTTCGCTCTCGTTCTGCTTGCCCGACATTCTTACAACAACGGGATTAACAAGCTCAATAGGTCCTTCGCCGATATCAATAACACACACTCGGCGCAATATACCGATTTGCGGTGCCGCAAGACCGACCCCGTCGTTTTCATACATAGTGTCAAACATATCGTCTAAAAGCTCAGAAAGCTTTTCGTCGAAATTTGTTACCTCTCGCGATTTTTTTCTCAAAAATTCATCGGGAGTTTTTACAATGTTTCTGATTGCCATTTGAAACGTTCCTTTCGTATTTTTCCCCTATAGCTGTTTTGCTTATTCAGGGTCGATATCTATTGAAACAGTGGTGCTTTTTGCAATGTCTGAGTTATAGTATTCCTCAAGACATTCCTCAAGCAGTTGCTTTAAACGCTTAAAATTACGAAATTTTAAAAACAGCATATGTCTGTACTTTTTGTTGATTTTTGGCACTACATCTGCTGTCGGGCCTAAAATATTAAGCTTTAAATCATTAAAATCGCCTTTTACCCGTTTTACAATAAGCTCAAAAAAGGCTGCTGCGCCGCGCTTGGAAAGCTCATAATCCATACTTTGAAACATAAGCTTCGCCATTTCGCAATACGGCGGAAAGATATACAGCTTTCTTGAAAGTATTTCATCATTATAAAACGAATTATAATCCTGCTTTGCCGCAAGCCTGATAAGGTCGCTGTCGGGCTGAACTGTCTGAATAACGGCAGTGCCGCCGTTTTTACCTCTTCCCGATCGCCCTACAACCTGTGTTAAAAGTGAAAACGCACGCTCGTAGCTTTTGTAATCGGCGCTGTGCATTGCCATATCCGCATTAAGCACACCCACAAGCGTTACCTTTTCAAAATCCAGTCCCTTAGCAACCATCTGCGTTCCCAGCATAATATCATAATCGCCGTTTGAAAAGGACGTCAGCTTTTTTCTGTAAGAGTCCTTTGCAAGTGTTGTGTCGGCGTCCATTCTCAATATTCTTGCGTCACCGAAAATAAGCCCCAACTCTTCTTCAACCTTTTGCGTTCCCACACCGAGATATTTCATATGCTCGCCGCCGCACTTTTGACACTTCTGAGTATATGGCACAGAGTAGCCGCAATAGTGACACATCAGTCTGCCGTTTGCAGCGTGATATATCATTGAAATGCTGCAATTCGGGCATGTTACAACATCGCCGCAATTAGGACATGATACATAGGTATTGTAACCGCGACGGTTCATAAGCAAAATCGCCTGCTGTTTTTTTTGCAGCGTTTCCGAAAGCCTGTCCAAAAGCTCGCGGCTGAGCACGGAACGATTGCCGCCGTGAAACTCGTTGCGCATATCAACAACCGTTACTTTCGGCAGCACCGCCTTTCCATATCGTTTTTTCAGCGGCAGCAATTTGTATTTCCCCGAAACGGCCGCACAATAGCTCTCAACCGACGGTGTAGCCGAAGCTAACACAAGCACCGCTCCGTGGTAAGCACAGCGGAATTTTGCAACGTCGCGTGCGTGAAATTTCGGACTTTGTTCCGATTTGTAAGTATGCTCCTGCTCTTCGTCTATTATAACAAGTCCGAGGTTGCTAAACGGAGCAAATGCCGCAGAGCGTGTTCCGACAGCAACAAGCGCCTCTCCGTTTTTAATTCGCCGCCACTCGTTCATACGCTCTCTTTGCGACATTGCGCTGTGAATAACGGCAACTCTATTGCCGTATCGCGCGGTGAAGATTGAAATTGTCTGCGGTGTAAGAGCAATTTCCGGTACCATAACGATAACGCCGCGACCCATCGCCACAACATCATCCGCAGCTTTTAAAAACACCTGCGTTTTTCCGCTGCCGGTAACGCCGTACAACAGACTTACGGAATAGCCGTTTTCACACTGTTTTTTAAGGCTGTCGTACGCTGCATATTGCTCCTTTGAAAGCTGTATCTCGGGCTTCTTAATATTTGTAGATTCGTCGGGTTTTATAACGACCTCTGCGTTATAAAGCTCCGCCGCCCCTTTGTTGCAAAGTCCTGTTACAACTGCCGGTGTTATTCCCAAAAAATAGCACAGCTCTTTTACGTCGGCATCTCCGCTTTTTTGAAGCTGCTCCACAACAGCCTTTTGCTTTGCCGTCAACTTTTCGGGGATTCTGTCATTTATAAGCCTTACCATTTTAACTGTGGGGTCACGCAACTTCTGCTCTGCAAAATCGTTTCTTGAAAGTATGTCTTTTTTTAGCATTTTTTCAAGTATCTGTGATTGCGGTTTAAAACCGAATCTTCGCAGAAGCTTATCGCGCTCTTCATATTTGCCGAGTGTTTTAAGATAGTCGGCAATCGCAGCCTCATCTGCAGAAAGCGAGCCGGTATCCGAGTCGCCGTTAAAAGTATATGCAACCTTTACGCGCATTGATATTCCGGCAGGAAGAAGCACCCTTAATGCATCAAAATACGTGCAAAAGGTACGCTCTTTTAAAAATACCGCAAGCTTTAACATTTCATCGTTTAAAATCGGCTTTTCATCAAGCACAGTAACTATCTGTTTCAGCTTTGACTTTGGACAGTCGGTTTTATCCGATATACTTAAAACAAAGCCCTGTCTCGTTGCGGTGCCGTTGCCGAAAGGCACAAGCACGCGCTTACCGACAGGGTTTTCACACATCAGTGCTTTCGGCAATAAATAGTCGTATGGCTTATCTATACGGTATATCGTTTGGTCTATGCAAACTTGCGCTATTGTTACGTTTTCCAACTGACAAGCCACCACACTTTCAAAAAAATACTTATAGTTACACCATTGGGACAAAACACCGGACAGCTGACATTTTTTCGCAACCGAAATGTAACACACAAACCAAGCAAAAGCACAAAGTCCAAACCGTCTTGCCACAGCAGGCACATTCGGCTTACGGCAGCACCGACGCGTTTGGACTCGTCAGCCAAAATTAAAGATCCTTTTCTCTTGCCAGCTCGTTCATTGCAAGCGTAACGGGCTTTTCAATAAGAATCTCGTTCTCTTCCTCTGCGCGCTGCGATATTTTTCTTGCGCGACGTGCTATATCAAGAACCAATTCATAACGGTTTTTATAAGCGTTTATAAGCTTACCTATTGCAGGATTCAGCATCTTTTAACACCTCTTTTATTGTATTTTCTCTGCGGTCGGATTTGTTCCTGTCGCCGAGTATTATTGATATCATTTCATCAACAGCGGCATCTAAGTCGTCGTTAATAACAATATAATCATATTCATTTGCATGCTCGATTTCGCCGAGTGCTATATTAAGCCTGCCCCAAATCTGCTCCGGACTCTCGGTTTCCCTGCCGCTAAGACGTTCCTTAAGCACCTCAAAGGACGGCGGCATTATAAAAATGCTCAATGCGTCGGGGCATTTCTTTTTAACGGTGCGAGCGCCGTTAATATCAATTTCCAAAACGATCTCCGCACCGTCCGCCACGGCGTCGTCAACCGGCTTTTTCGGTGTTCCGTAATAATTGCCTAAGTAAACATTATGCTCAAGCATCTCGCCTTGATCTAATGCTTTTTCAAACTGCTCTCTTGTAACAAAATGATATTTCCCGTTTTTAACCTCGCCCTCGCGCATTGCACGGGTAACAGCAGAGATTGAAAGCCGAATTTCGGGATGCCTTTTAAAAACCTCGGTAAGTACCGTGTCTTTGCCCGAGCCGGACGGTCCCGAAACGATTATCATCCTACCCTTACTCATACTCTTCCCCCTCGACATTCTCTGTAAACCTTTCTTTCAGCTTTTCAGCTGTTAAATACGAAAGCACAATGTGGTCGCTGTCGGTAAAAATAACAGCTTTTGTTTTTCTGCCCTGCGTTGCGTCGATAAGCCTCTTTTCCTCTTTAGCTTCCTGCACAATTCGCTTTATCGGCGCTGAGTCGGGGCTTATAACCGAAACCACCCTTTCGGCACAAACCATATTTCCAAACCCTATATTTACAAGCTTCATTAAAAAACAACCTTACTCGATATTCTGTATCTGTTCCCTTATCTTTTCGATTTCCGATTTAATATCAATAACAGTTTTTGCAATCTCCGAATCCTGCGCTTTAGAGCCGATTGTATTTGCTTCTCTGTTCATTTCCTGCACAATAAAATCAAGCTTTCTGCCGATACTGCCGTTTGATTTCATCAATTCCCGCAGCTGCGAGATGTGACTTCTCAGTCGCACCGTCTCTTCGCAAACCGCAAGCTTATCCGCAATAATGCCGGTTTCGGTAATAAGGCGCTGCTCTTCGATATTAACATCGCCCAGCAGCTCTTTCATTCTCTCTTCAAGCTTATGCCTGTATTCCTTAACGGTTTCCGGAGAGCGCTTTTCAACAACCCCGACTAGCTCCTCAATTCTGGTTGCGCGCTCAAGCACATCAGCCGAGAGCTTTTCGCCTTCTGTCTCGCGCATTTTAACAAATGATTTAAGTGCTTGCTCTGTTGCCTTTTCGATAAAGATCCACTCGGCATCTTCATCAAGCTCCGCACTTGATACCGAAAAAACGTCGGCATTTTGTGCAACCGTCATAACACTTATATCGTCTTTAATTCCGTATGTTTCCGCAAGCTCCTTCAGCGCCTCTATGTATGATTTTGCAAAAGCGTGATTAACGCTTGCCTCACCGAGCACCGACGAAGCGCCGCCAAGCGTTAAAAACACATCGATTTTTCCGCGTTCGGCATATTGCTTAACAAGCGATTTAATTTTATCTTCTGCAAAATTATACTCTCTCGGAAGCCGTACGGAACACTCGAAATACCTGTGGTTAACGGCTTTAATTTCAACCGAGAGCTGCCTTCCGTCGTTTTCCGCAGCTCCCCTGCCGTAGCCCGTCATACTTCGTACCATTTTATCACGGCTTTCAAACATAATTATTTTCATTATATTCTACCAAAAAACACCGCAGTTTGTCAAGTGAAACCGTGCACAAATAAGGCATTAAAAAAACAAAAACTTAACCTGCAGGTTAAAAACCGTTGCAAAACTGCCCGTTAAGAGCTATAATTGAAGAAAACAAAATAAATGGAGTGATTGTTTGTGGAGCTTATGAAGCTTATTCCTGCCACTAAGGATTACCTTTGGGGCGGCACAAAACTAAAGGAAGAATACGGAATAAAAAGCGACAAGGAGCCTGTTGCTGAGGCATGGGTGCTCTCGTGTCACCCCGACGGTGCAAGCGTTATAGCAAACGGCGAGCATCGCGGAAAGACTCTTGAACAGCTGCGCCGCGAGCATCACGAGCTCTTTGGAACCAACTGCAGAAAATTCGAGTTTTTCCCAATGCTTGTAAAGCTTATTGACGCAAAGAAAGACCTTTCCGTACAGGTGCATCCGAGCGACGACTATGCGCTTAAGAACGAAGGTCAATACGGCAAAACCGAAATGTGGTATGTTGTTGATTGCAATGAGGGAGCTTACCTTTATTACGGTTTCAACAAAAAAATAAAACCCGATGAATTTAAAAATCGCATTGAAAACAACACGATCTGCGATGTGCTTAACAAGGTTAATGTTAAAAAGGGCGACTGTTTCTTTATTGAGTCGGGCACCATTCATGCAATCGGCGCAGGCATTCTCATTGCGGAAATTCAGCAAAATTCAAATCTTACCTATCGTGTTTACGATTATGCAAGAGTAGGCGCCGACGGCAAACCGCGCGAGCTTCACGTCGAGAAGGCAATGAAGGTAACGAAACTTGAAAAGCCGACAGCACATTACGGTCAGCCGAAAGGAACGCTGCTTGGAAGTTGCGATTACTTTACATCGGAACTGATAGAGGTTAACGGCTCTGCCGAAGTAACTTCCACAAACGAAAGTTTTGTGCACCTGCTTTGCACAGACGGCAGCGCAACCGTTAACGGAACGGAGCTTAAAAAGGGCGACTCAATGTTTATTCCGGCGGGTTTCGGCAAGGCATACATCACAGGTAACGCAGAGATTATTGCAAGCAGAGTTTAATGAACGGCAAGGAAAATCATATGAGTAAGCTTAACATAGTTTTGATTGAGCCGGAGATACCGCAAAACACCGGCAACATTGCAAGAACCTGTGCCGCAACCGGCGCAAGACTTCATCTTGTAGGACCGATGGGCTTTAAGATTGACGATAAAAAGCTAAAGCGCGCAGGTCTTGATTATTGGCATCTTCTCGATATAACCTATTACGAAAATCTCGAAGATTTTTTAAGAAAAACCCAAGGCGATTTTTACTTTTTTACAACAAAGGCACGCAAGGTATACAGTGACACAAAATATCCCGATAACTGCTATTTACTTTTCGGCAAGGAAACAAAAGGATTGCCTGAAGAGCTGCTGCTTAAGCACCCTGACACCTGTGTCAGATTGCCTATGATAAGCGGCGCAAGAAGTTTAAATCTTTCAAACACGGTTGCAATTGCAACATATGAAGTGTTGAGGCAGTGGCATTTTCCGGAGCTTCAAAATTCCGGTCAGCTGCATAACCACACCTGGGATGAGGCAGAATATTAAAATATTTCAAAAAAATTTATATCTTTACCTTAAAATGGTTGCAAATTGCGGCATTTTGGTATAAAATAAGATTGTCCGAAATTTAACAAGGTATGTTTATCACCTTGACAAGTAAAGGAGAACAGTAGTAATGGCAGCATTAAACAAAAAATCTATTGAAGACATTGACGTTAAGGGTAAGCGCGTTTTAGTGCGCTGCGATTTCAACGTTAAAATGGAAGACGGAGTTATCACAAGCGATAAGCGTATTGTTGCGTCTCTTCCCACAATCAATTATTTAATCGAGCACGGTGCAAAGCTCATACTTTGCTCTCACCTCGGCAGACCCAAGGGTCAGGTTGATCCTCAGTTCTCTATGGCACCCGTTGCAAAGCGCCTTTCGGAGCTTTTGGGTAAGGAAGTTAAAATGGCAAAAGACGTTGTCGGCGACGACGCAAAAGCACTTGCGGCTTCTCTTAAAGACGGCGAAGTAATGCTGCTTGAGAACGTTCGTTTTGAGCCGGGCGAAACCAAAAACGACCCCGAGCTCAGCCGCAAGTTTGCTGACCTTGCAGAAATCTTTGTTAATGACGCATTCGGTTCTGCTCACCGCGCCCACTCCTCAACAGCAGGTGTTGCAGATTATCTTCCCGCTGTTTGCGGTTACCTCATTCAAAAGGAGATAAACTTCATCGGCGGTGCTCTTGAAAACCCGAAACGCCCGCTCGTTGCAATTCTCGGCGGCGCTAAGGTTTCCGATAAAATCGGCGTTATCAACAACCTTATTGATAAGTGCGATATGATCATCGTCGGCGGCGGTATGGCATACACCTTCTTCCGTGCATTCGGCAACAATATCGGCACTTCAATTTGCGAAGAGGATCGTCTTGACGACGCCCGCGCAATGGTTGCAAAGGCACACGAGAAAGGCGTTTCCTTCCTCCTTCCGGTTGATAACATCATCGGCAGAGAGTACGATAAAAACACAACTAATATGCGTATTTATTCCGACTCTATTCCGGACGGCTGGATGGGTCTCGACATCGGTCCCACAACAACAGAGCTGTTCTCGAAATCAATCGAAGGCGCAGGTACTGTTATTTGGAACGGTCCTATGGGTGTTTCCGAGTGGGAAAACTTTGCAAACGGCACAATCGGCGTTGCAAAGGCAGTTGCGGAATCAGGCGCTATTTCAATAATCGGCGGCGGCGACAGCGCAGCGGCTGTTCAAAAGCTCGGCTATGCAGACAAGATGTCGCACATCTCAACCGGCGGCGGCGCTTCTCTTGAATATCTTGAGGGCAAAGAGCTCCCCGGCATTGCCTGCCTTAACGATAAAGATTAATCTAATAACTAAAAAATCGGCGCGGCGGATAAAATACCGCCGTGCCTTTCGTGTGTATTTTGCATTATCATGTTACACTTGCTGTTTAGCAAATGTATTATACTTAAAAAACGGAGGAAAATAATTATGAACAAACATCTTCGCAAGGCAGTTATTGCCGGCAACTGGAAAATGAACAAAACACCTTCTGAAACAACAGCTCTTATAAATGAGATGAAACCTCTCGTTAAGGACGCAGACTGTGAGGTTGTACTTTGCGTACCTTTCGTTGACCTTGACGCAGCTCTTAAAGCAGCTGACGGCAGCAACATTAAAATCGGTGCCGAAAACTGTCACTTTGAAGCAAGCGGTGCTTTCACCGGCGAGGTTTCCGCTCCTATGCTTAAGGAAATGGGTGTTGAATACGTTATAATCGGTCACTCCGAAAGAAGAACATATTTCGGCGAAACCGATATTACTGTTAACAAGCGTACTTTGGCAGCACTTGCAAACGGTCTTAAACCCATTGTTTGCGTCGGCGAATACCTTGAGCAGCGCGAGCAGGGCGTTACCGAAGAGCTTGTTGCAATGCAGACAAAAATCGCACTTCTCGGGGTTACCGAAGAGCAGCTTAAAAACGTTATCATCGCTTACGAGCCTGTTTGGGCAATCGGCACGGGCAAAACCGCAACCGCAGAGCAGGCAAATGAGGTTTGCTCGGTTATTCGCAACACCGTTAAAAAGCTCTATGGCGAGGCAGCTGCGTTCGGCATTACAATTCAATACGGCGGCTCTATGAACGCAAAGAACGCAGACGAGCTTGTTGCACAGCCTGATGTTGACGGCGGACTTATCGGCGGCGCATCGCTTAAAGCACAAGACTTCTCGGTTATTGTTAAAGCTGCAAGCAAATAATTTTAAATTATAAAATGGGAGCAACACAATGAAAAAGCCTTTAATTTTAACTATTATGGACGGCTTTGGTAAAAACAAGCACTATCCCGGAAATGCCATTTTTGAAGCTGACACGCCCAATCTCGATAAGCTTTTCGGCGAAAACCCCCTTACCTTTATCGGTGCTTCGGGAATGGATGTCGGACTGCCGGACGGTCAAATGGGCAACAGCGAAGTTGGTCACACCAACATCGGTGCAGGCAGAATTGTTTACCAAGAGCTTACAAGAATAACAAAATCTATTTCCGACGGCGACTTTTTTAAGAATACCGCTTTTCTTGCCGCCGTTGATAACTGCAAAAAGAATGACTCCGCTCTTCACCTTTTAGGTCTGCTTTCAGACGGCGGTGTGCATTCTCACAATGAGCATCTCTACGCACTTTTAAAGCTCGCAAAAGAACAAGGACTTACAAGGGTCTATGTTCACTGTCTGCTTGACGGCAGAGATGTTCCGCCGGCATCCGGTGCGGACTATGTTGCCGAGCTTCAGGAAAAAATGGCTGAAATCGGCGTTGGTAAAATTGCAACCGTTATGGGAAGATTTTACGGAATGGATCGCGATAACCGCTGGGCACGTGTTGAGCTTGCCTATAAGGCAATGGTAAACGGTGAAGGAAATACGGCTGACGATGCAGTTAAAGCTGTTAAGAAATCCTATGAAACCATTGACGCCGACGGAAAACATCTTACAGACGAATTTGTAATCCCCACAGTTATTAAAGGCGGCGATACCGTTAAGAACGGTGACAGCATAATTTTCTTCAATTTTCGTCCCGACCGTGCAAGAGAAATTACAAGAACGTTTGTTGACCCCGCTTTCGACGGTTTTGGGCGCAAGGGCGGCAAGCTTAATGTTTACTACGTTTGTATGACCCAATACGACGCCGCAATGCCTAACGTTGACGTTGCTTTTAAGCCGGAGTCTCTTGAAAATACCCTCGGTGAATATCTTGCAAAGTGCGGCAAAACTCAATTAAGAATTGCCGAAACAGAAAAATACGCTCACGTTACTTTCTTCTTTAACGGCGGTAACGAGGTTGAATTTGACGGTGAGGATCGTATATTGGTTGCATCACCTAAAGTTACAACCTACGATTTAAAGCCCGAAATGAGTGCATATGAGGTTTGTGACAAGGTTTGCGACGCGCTCAACAGCGGCAAATATGACGTTATAATCCTCAACTTTGCAAACTGTGATATGGTAGGTCACACAGGTGTATTTGACGCCGCTGTAAAGGCTGTTGAAACAGTTGATACCTGCGTTGGAAGAATTGCAGATGTTGTAAAGAAGCTCAGCGGAGTAATGATGATTACTGCCGACCATGGCAATGCCGACTGTATGGTTGCCGAAGACGGCACACCTTTTACAGCACACACCACCAACCCCGTTCCCTTCTGCGTTGTCGGTAAAGATTGCAAGCTGCGTGAAGGCGGCAGACTTTGCGACATTGCACCAACAATGTTAAAAGTTCTCGGTCTTGAACAGCCTAAGGAAATGACAGGCGAGTCTATAATTCTTTAATAACAGCAAAAAAAAATAAAAGCAGCAGCAATGCCGGACAAAACCGTTTCATTGCTGCTGTTTTTTATTTTAAAAAAATTTTTAAATAACGTGCGTCGCGCTTTTTGAACAGATTGCCTGATTGCGCTATCTGTCATCTTTTCACTGTCATTCTCAGTATCTTCGCTATGTGCTTTTATTAAATACGTCATACCGTTGAGGTTTATTACAAGTGTTTACATATTGTGAAACGGTGCGCAAAGCGTCGGCTGTATAATGCCTAGAGAAATAAACATACAGTTGAACCCGACAATAAAACGATAGTTTCTGTCTATTATTTTCATCAGCACAGCGCTAAGTTGTCTCAGCTTAACAAGCTGAAAAAATCCTCTGAGGAAACAGTGATATCCGCAATTTCCTTTGCAATTGCAGCGCCTGTGTTAATGGCGATGCCTGCATCTGCTTCGGAAAGTGCAGAAGTGTAATTACTGAGATTACCACCCAACAATGCTTTAATGCCTTTACCGATATATATATAAGCAAGCGGAACAATACTATTACCGCACGCAAAGGCTTTGGAAAAAACAATGGTGACGCGGTGCGCCTTATTACCGAAAAAACCAGCTTGTACTCAAACTCGCGGTTAGGCTGGCGATTCAACTCCGTTGACAGAACGCAGATAATACTCCAAACCATCTGCATCGTGCAAAGACATATTTAAGGTAAACATATGAACACTCAGCCCGCCGCGTGAGAAATGTAGTATTTCACATTTCAGTTTCAGACCCTTATTATTATTAAAGTGTCAAAGCGCGCTGATACTAAAGTCCAAACCCAAGAAAAGCACCGAAAACAACGATTTTTGACAGATTTAATATAACTTTATAAGCATTAAAAAAGCTGCATTAACTTATACTTTAACGCAGCATTTTTAAATTTATTTTTTGCTTATTGAGATTGAAAATGTCTTTGTTTTATCGACAAAGTCAAATTCATCATTTATTGCGTTCATTGAAAACTCAAGCTTTTTAATATCCTTTACAGAGCTGATATCAGTATTTTTTGTAAAGATAATAAACGGCGTCTTTGTTGTCTTGCCAGGTTCAAGAGTTATCGGTAAAGCCGTTCCCGATTGCGTTGTTATACCGTTAATCGCAACGTTATCAAGCGACAATGTAACTGTTTGTTTGCTGAGGTTCTGTACACGCAGCTGCAAGTAAACCACACCCTCAACAGCATCCGGCTCCTCATAGACATCGATATAGTCGATATTCAAAACATCATCTTTATAAACGTGCAATTCCTTTTTCTGAACTTTGCTCGATGCCGACGAATCTGCTTTCGCAGAGTTTGTTGTCGACGATGATTCTGCCTTTCCAACATCACTTAAGCTGTCAATGCCGACAGCAAAAGCAACTACAACTAATGCCGCAATGACCGCGACAATAATGATGGCGATTAAACACCCTGATTTCTTTTTGTGCGGTTGTTGATTGTTTGTGTTTAATTGACCGTTAACGTTATTTTGGTTTTCCATAAATTTACCTCCGTTTTTTTGACATTTAGTGAATGTCATATTTTTAACATTGTAACATATAATAATCTTGTTGACAAGTAGTAAATGTCAAAAAGGAGAAATATATGTTTATTAACAAAACTGAAAACGGCGAAAATAACATTTGCGGTAAAAATGTATCTGAATTTCGCAAGCAGTTAAATATCTCCCAGCGAGAATTGGCTGACAGATTACAGTTGATTGGATTAGATATAGATAAAAATGCCATTCAGCGCATTGAATGCGGGAAACGTTTTGTTACAGACATAGAGCTAAAAAGGCTCTCTGAGGTTTTTAACGCAACATATGAGCAATTGCTTGCGGAATAAGCTGTCTACCGTATTTTTCTTAAATCTAAAATCGTAATATGATAAATATAGCAACAAAAACACCGTGCTGAGATATAACCTCTTGCACGGTGTTTTAATCTTTGAAAAACTGCGGCATTTATACCGCGCACAAAGAATACTGAAGCCTTAAATTACTTAAGCTCAACCTTTGCGCCAACTTCTTCAAGCTTCTTCTTAAGCTCTTCAGCTTCTTCCTTAGCAACAGCTTCTTTAACTGCCTTAGGAGCAGCTTCAACAAGACCCTTAGCGTCAGCAAGACCAAGACCGGTGATCTCGCGAACAACCTTGATAACCTTGATTTTTTCTGCGCCAACGTCTGCAAGAACAACGTCGAACTCAGTCTTCTCCTCAGCAGCAGCGCCGCCGGCAGCAGGAGCAGCAACAGCAACAGCAGCTGCAGCAGATACGCCGAATTCCTCCTCGATTGCTGAAACGAGCTCTGAAAGCTCAAGAACTGTGAGAGCCTTAACTTCTTCTACAATAGCAGTAACTTTCTCAGATGCCATGATAGTAACCTCCGTTTATTTTTTCAAAATTTGCAGCAGTAAAAATTATTCAGCTGCTTCTTCGGTAGCTTCGCCGTCTTTGTCGGCAACAGCTTTAATAACTCTTGCGAATGCTGCAATGGGTGCTTGGAAAGCACTGCATACAGTTGCAAGAAGAACTTCCTTGGTGGGAAGCTTTGCAAGGGCGTGAACGGTATCGAGATTGATAACCTTTCCGTCGAGGAAACCGCCCTTAAGTGAAAATCCCTCGTTATCCTCGGCAAATTTACCAAGAATACGTGCAGCTGCGGTGTGATCCTCGCTGCTTATTGCAAGTGCTGTGGTACCCTCAAGCAGGCTGTCAAGCTCTGCAAGGTCGGTTCCTTCGAAAGCACGGTGCAAAATGGTATTTTTAACAACCATATATTCAACACCTGCTTCGCGCAGCTCTTTACGAAGCTTTGTATCGTCGGCAGCGTTAATTCCTCTGTAATCAACAAGAACGCCTGCAACCGCAGATGAAAGCTTTTCTTTGATGTCTGCAACCTGCTGTTTTTTGATGTCTAAAATCTTCTGACTCGGCACAATATCACCTCCGTATAAGGTTTAAAAAAGCCCGTTTCCAAAGACATG
>USAR01000005.1 GCA_900552605.1 uncultured Oscillospiraceae bacterium
CCTGAGTGCAAAAACACAAAGCCAATGCCCGAGGACGAGGTAACACAGCCTTGCCCGAAATGCGGTGCAAAGCTTTTGAAAAGGGCATCTAAAAAAACGGGAAAGAAATTTTACGGCTGCTCAAATTACCCGAAATGCGACTTTGCGGCGCCCGGTATTCCCACAGGGGAAATTTGTCCCGAGTGCGGCGGCTATATTATAAGCGGATACAAGGGCAGAAAGTTCTGTATGAACAACGAGTGTCCCACAAGACAAAAGTCCGAAAAGAAAACCGCAAAAAAGTCGGCAACAAAGTCTAAGGCAAAATCGGCAAAGTCCGATAGTAAAGAAAAGTAATTAAAAATCGCCGATGAAAGCATACAGCGGTTGCTGAAAAACAATAAAACGAAAAACGGAGACGGAATGGAAAAGGTTAATGTTATCGGCGCAGGTCTTGCAGGCTGCGAGGCAGCGTGGCAGCTGGCAACGGCAGGAGTTAACGTCACGCTTTATGAAATGAAACCGAAAAGAAAATCACCTGCACACAGCAGCGATTTGTTTGCGGAACTCGTTTGCTCAAATTCGCTTAAAGCCGCAAGAGCGGATTCCGCAGCAGGACTGCTTAAAGAGGAAATGAGAAGGCTCGGCTCGTTGCTTTTAAATGTTGCGGACGGCTGCTCGGTTCCGGCAGGCGGTGCGCTTGCGGTGGACAGAGACAGGTTTTCCGAGGAAGTAACAAAAAGAATCTGCAATCACGAAAACATAACGGTCTGTTACGATGAGGTTACGGAAATTCCGAGGAGTGGGATAACGATAGTTGCAACCGGACCCTTAACCGAGGGTGCACTGGCGGAGGATATAAAAAAACTTTGCGGCAGCGATTATTTAAGCTTTTTCGATGCGGCAGCGCCGATAGTTACGGCAGACAGCATTGATATGAGCATTGCATTTCGCGCATCGCGCTACGGCAGGGGTGATGACGATTACATCAACTGCCCTTTTAACCGTGCCGAGTATGAAGAATTCCGTAAGGAGCTTACCGAGGCTGAGGGTGCGTCGCTTCACGGCTTTGATAAAGAGCCGAAGGTTTATGAGGGCTGTATGCCGATTGAGGTGCTTGCTCGCAGAGGGCTTGACGCGGCACGCTTCGGTCCGATGAAGCCCGTCGGACTTACCGACCCGAGAACAGGGCACAGACCGTGGGCGGCAGTGCAGCTGAGAACGGAGAACGACAGCGGCACGCTTTACAACCTTGTGGGTTTTCAGACTAACTTAAAATTCGGAGAACAAAAACGTGTGTTTTCAATGATACCGGGTCTTGAAAACGCCGAGTTTGTAAGGTACGGTGTAATGCACCGCAATTCTTTTATAAACAGTCCAAGGCTTCTTAGTAGCGATTTTTCGCTGAAAAGTAACGGCAACATATACTTTTGCGGTCAGTTAAGCGGTGTAGAAGGGTATATGGAGTCGGCTTCAAGCGGAATTATTGCGGCGCGTGCGGTTTTGAAAAAGCTGAGCGGTAAAAAGCCGACAGTTTTCCCAAGCTTTACAATGCTGGGTGCTTTAAGCGGATATATAAGCGACGGCAGCGTTAAAAGCTTTCAGCCGATGGGTGCGAATTTCGGAATTCTGCCGCCGCTTGAAATAAAAATCAGGGATAAACGAGAGCGCTATGCCGCACTTGCGGAGCGTGCGCTTAAGTGGTACGATGAAAATATAAATGATCGGACAATATAAACAGACTTTATTTTCCGCTATGGGAAGTATTGAGCCCTGATTTTATGTCTCGGCAAGAAAAAAGTAAAAGAAAAAACAAAAAGGGTGAGTTGGAATGAGAATAATTGCAGATGCATTCGGCGGGGATAATGCTCCGAAAGCTATTATTGAGGGCTGCGCAAAAGCAGCAGAAAAATTCGGTGTGGATATAACTCTTGTCGGAAATGAGGACGCAATTAAAAACTGCGCGAATGAGTGCGGCATAAACGTTTCCTCTATGGAAATAATACATACCGACGGCGTAATTTCAATGCACGACGATCCCAAGGACGTTTTAAAAAAGAAAGCCGATTCTTCAATGTCGGTTGGTTTGCGCGCGGTGGCGGCAGGCGAGGGGGACGCATTCCTTTCAGCCGGCAGCACGGGGGCGCTTGTGCTCGGCAGCACATTTTTGGTCAAGAGAATAAAGGGCATAAAGCGCGTTGCTTTCGGTTCTGAAATACCAACGGTAACGGGCAATAGATTTTTTCTTATGGACGAGGGAGCAAACGCCGACTGTCGCCCTGAAATGCTATTGCAATTCGGCATTATGTCGTCGCTTTATATGCAGCACGTTTTGGGAATTGAAAAGCCGAGAGTCGGTCTGCTTAACATAGGAACAGAGGATACAAAGGGCGGCGAAACACAGCTTGCGGCTTACAAGCTGCTTAAAGACTCGCAGCTTAACTTTATCGGAAACGTTGAGGCGCGCGAGCTTATGAACGGAGTTTGCGACGTTGCGGTTGCCGACGGATTTTCCGGCAATATCTGTTTAAAAGCGATGGAAGGCACGGCAATGGCTATGATGGGAATGCTTAAAACCGCATTTACAAGCAGTGCCAAAACAAAGCTTGCGGCTGCTATGGTTATGCCGCAGCTTAAGAAAATCAAAAGTCTTATGAACTACAAAGAGATAGGCTGTGCACCGATTATCGGCGTTAAAAAGCCGGTTTTCAAGGCACACGGAAATTCCGATGCAGAGGCTTTTTGCAATGCAATCGGTAAATGTTCGGCGTTTGTTAATGCGGGAATACCGCAGAAATTGGAGCTGGCACTTAAAAACGAGGTAAGCGACAACGATGAATAATTTTGAGAAAAATCTCGGATATGAATTTAAAAATAAAGCTTTGCTTAAGCGCGCGTTGACACATTCTTCATATGCCAACGAAAACCGCAGCGCCGAGGGGTCTAACGAAAGGCTGGAGTTTCTGGGCGATTCGGTTTTATCGGTTATTGTGGCGGAGCACATTTTCCGCAATTTTAAGCATTTGCCCGAGGGTGAGCTTACCAAGATTCGTGCGTCGGTGGTTTGTGAAAGCGCACTTTACGAATTTTCCAAAGAGCTTGATATCGGTTCTTACCTTTTACTTGGCAAGGGCGAGGTTATAAACGGCGGTAACAAACGTCCGTCGATTCTTGCGGATGCGTTTGAAGCGGTGCTTGCGGCAATTTATCTTGACGGAGGCATTGAGCCTGCAAGAAAACACGTTTTGCACTTTGTTGACCCAAAGCTGAGACACTTGACTACCGTTGCGTTTAAAGACTACAAAACCGCACTTCAAGAGGTTATTCAAAAGAATCCGGAGGAAGAGCTGCAATATGTTTTAACGGGTGAAAGCGGACCTGACCATGCAAAGGTATTCACTGTTGAAGTACATCTTAATTCAAATGTCATTGGAAAAGGCAAGGGTCCGAGCAAAAAGCGTGCCGAGCAAGAGGCTGCAAGGCAGGCTTTGGAGCTTATGGGCGAGAAGCTATGAGCTCACACGCCAATATATCCGTTTTTGTGCCGCATATCGGCTGTCCCAACAGGTGCAGCTTTTGCGACCAGATACATATAACGGGCACAGCGACAGTACCGACCGCAGAGGATGTAAAAAACGCCGTGAGGACTGCAATAGGTAAAAAGGGATACAATTCAGCAAACACAGAGCTTGCTTTTTTCGGAGGCAGCTTTACCGCAATTGACACCGACTACCGAAGACAGCTGCTTGGCGCTGCTTTTGAATTTGTTAAAAAAGGTGACATTTGCGGCATCAGAATTTCGACAAGACCCGACGCGATCGACAAAAAAATTTTAGAGGAGCTTTCAAGCTACGGCGTGACGTCGATCGAGCTTGGTGCACAGAGTATGGACGACGAGGTACTGATGAAAAATCTCAGAGGTCATACGGCTGAGCATGTAAGAACGTCGGCAGAGCTTATAAAGCAAAGCGGCTTTGAGCTAGGGCTTCAAATGATGACGGGGCTATATGCCGACGATGATCAAAAAGACATAAACACGGCAAGAGAATTGGCAAAATTAAATCCCGAAACCGTGCGGATATACCCTACAATAGTTTTCAAAAATACATATCTCGAAAAGCTTTTAAAAAGCGGTGAATATACTCCGCAGACGGTTGAGGGTGCCGCAAGGCTTTGCGCATATTTAAAACGTTTTTTCGAGCAAGAGGGAATAACGGTTATAAGAACCGGACTTCATTCTATTGACGAGGAAGCCTATGCCGCAGGACCTTGGCATCCGGCTTTCGGCGAGCTTTGCGAAAATGAGAGATATTTTGCCGAGATGTTATCGGCACTTAAGGAAAAGCCGAAAGGAGACTACACGGTGCTTGTTGCAAGCGGCTGTGTATCAAAGGCAGCAGGACAACGTCGAGTCAATCTTTTAAAGCTTCAAAAGCTTGGTTACAATTGCCATATAAAGGAAAACGAAAGCCTTTTAAAATACAATGTAAAAATTAAGGAATTTAAGAAAGAAAACAAGAAGGGAGGGCGACTGTAATGCTGCTGAAATCAATAAACATACAGGGGTTTAAATCTTTTGCGGATAAAACTCAGCTGCTTTTCGGCAAAGGCATAACAGCCGTTGTCGGCCCTAACGGAAGCGGAAAAAGCAATATTTCCGACGCGGTTCGCTGGGTATTGGGCGAGCAATCAACAAAATCCTTGCGCGGTTCTTCTATGGAGGACGTTATCTTTATCGGTTCCGACACACGCCGCGCGCAGGGCTTTGCAGAGGTTACGCTGACTATTGACAATACCGACCGCAGTCTTAACTTTGATAACGACACGGTAGCAGTTACAAGAAGATATTATCGCTCTCATGAGAGTGAGTACCTTATAAACGGCATAAGTGTCAGGCTGCGTGATGTTAACGAGCTTTTTATGGATACAGGACTCGGTCGTGACGGCTATTCTATGATAGGTCAAGGTAAAATCGACAGCATTGTGGGTGCGAAGCCTCAGGAACGACGCGATATTTTCGAGGAGGCTTCCGGCATTTCGCGCTACCGTTACAGAAAATCCGAAGCGGAAAGAAAGCTTAACGCGGCGGAAGAAAATATGGTAAGGCTCAAGGATATCTTCGGCGAGCTTGAGGCAAGAGTAGGTCCGCTGAAAAGTCAAAGTGAAAAAGCCGAAAAATACCTTAAGCTGCGCGACGAGCGCAAAAACCTTGAGATAGGGCTTTGGCTTAATGCGCTGGATAATTCTAAGGACGCGTTGCGCGAGCAGGAGCGCAAAATAACAACCGCCGATATTCAATACAAAGAAATAGGCGAACAGCTCTCAAAGCTTGCGGAAAATCAAGAGGAGTTTGCAAGTCGCTCGGCATTTATCACATCTGCAATCGAGCAGGATCGTCGCAAGGCGGCGGAATACGAGGAAAATGCTGCACGTATTGAGGGTGACATCGCTGTTGAAAACAACACGATAGAGCATAACAATCAAAATATCGAAAGAATAAGGCTGGAAATCGACGGACTGCGCGGAAGCGACGAAACCGCTAAAGAGAATGTTTTAAACGAGAAAAAACGTCTTGATGAAAAACGCGAAAGCTTAAAGCAAAACAGCGATGAAATTTCTTGTACCAATGCCGATATGAATGCATTGCTTACAAAGAGCGAGGGCTTTTCAAAGCAGATTGAAGAGCTTGTAATGAAGCTTAACGCACTCAGTCGCGACGAATCGGGAGCACAGGTGCAGATGGTAACGGCACAGACCGCTCTTTCGGAAATTGCCGCGCGCAGAGGGGCTGTGAACAATAACAAGGTTGAGCTTGAGAGCGCGCTGAAAGGCTATGAAGAAGAGCTTAAAAAGCTGTATGTCGATCGCGAAACGCTGCAGGATTCAATAAAGAGCTACGATAACGCCGCAGAGGGCTACAAAATGCGTTATGATGTGCGAAAATCAAGTGCGGACAAGCTGCAAAAAGAGCTTGAAAACAAGAGCCTTGAGCTTAAAGACACAGAGCGCCGTACAGAGCTTTTAAAAGAGCTTGAAAAGAATATGGAAGGCTTTCAGCACGCCGTCAAAAAGGTTATAAAGGAAGCGGAAAAGGGCACACTGCGCGGTATTTGCGGACCGGTTATAAGGCTTATTAAGGCAGACGCAAAGCATTCTGTCGCTATTGAGACCGCACTTGCAGCAGCCGCACAAAACATCGTGGTTGAAACAGAGGGCGACGCAAAGCGCGCAATAAAGCTGCTTAAGGAAACAAAGGCAGGCAGAGCAACATTTTGGCCTGTTTCGACAGCTAAAAGCAGACCGTTCGGTGAAAAGGGCATGGAAGAGCTCGACGGCTTTGTGGGCATTGCGGCAGACCTTGTTGAGTGCGACAAAAAATACCGTGAGGTAGTATATTCGCTTTTAGGCGGCATCTTAGTGGCAACCGACCTTGACGCTGCGGTTGATATTGCCGCAAAATACGGCAGGAAATATAAGGTCGTTTCTTTAGACGGGCAGGTGGTAAACACCGGCGGTTCGCTTACCGGCGGCTCGCTTTCCAAACACACGGGACTTTTAAGCCGTGCCGGAGAGATTGAAAAGCTCGGATTAAAGACTGCAAAGCTTCAAAACGAGATTAAAGAAAAGCAATCGGAACTTAATGCCGCCTTGCAAAGTCTTGAGGCAACCCAAAAAGACATTGCCGAGACAGAGCTTGAAAGAAAAACCGCAAACGAGGACTTAATAAGGGTGCTTGGCGAGCTGCGCCGTATCGACGATATGAAAAGCTCGGCAGAATCAGGGTTAAAATCACTTGAAAAGGAAAGTGCCGACCTTGATGAAAGAGAAGTGCAGCTTGAAGGACAGATAAAGGCTGCCGACAACGGCATTGAAGGTTTTAAAGCGGAAAAGTCAGAGCTTGAAGCCAAAATGGAAGAGATATCGGGCGGCAGAACGGGGCTTGAGGACAGGCGCCGCGAGCTGTCGGCTCGTCTTACCGAATTAAGGCTTAAGAATGTGGAGCTGCAAAAGGATATTGAGCAGATTGAAAGGAACGCAAAGCAGCTGGAACAAATGATATCCGACCGCACATACCGCGCAGAGCAGCTTGACCTTCAGATAAAGCAGCTTGAAGAGCACAACCGCGCTCTTTTTGAAAGGATAGAAAGTCTTAAAAACGACATTTCAAATTCCAAACAGCGAGCAGCCGAGATGCTTAATAATGCGGAAAAGCTGCGATTGGAGCGCGACGAAAACGAAAAGCAGACGGTGGAAAGCAGAGCGGAAGAAAGACGTCTGCTTGAAAGCCGTGAAAATCTCGGCAAGGAGCTTGCGCGTTTGCAAGAGCGCCGAGAGGTTATGACTAACGAATACGACAACATAATAAAGCGGCTTTTCGATGAATACGAGCTTACAAGAAGTGAGGCGGAACAGCTTAACATTCAGCTTGACGACCCGTCGATAGCAAAAAAAGAGCTTGCCGAAATAAAATCCAAGATGAAAGCGCTTGGCAACGTCAATGTCGGAGCTATTGAGGAATATCGTGAAGTTAGTGAAAGATATGAATTTTATAAGGTGCAGATCGACGATGTTGAAAAGACGCGCACCGAGCTTTATAAACTCATAAACAATTTAACAGGCACAATGCGTGATATGTTTACCGACGGCTTCGGAAAAATCAACCGCAACTTCCAAAAAACATTCACCGACCTTTTCGGCGGAGGCAGCGCGGAGCTGATTTTATCCGACCCCGAAAACGTGCTTGAAAGCGGCATTGATATTTCCGTGCGCATACCAGGAAAAACCGTTTCCAAAATAGAACCGTTGTCCGGCGGAGAAAAGGCGCTTGTTGCAATATCGATTTACTTTGCGATTATGATGGTAAATCCTCCGCCTTTCTGTCTTTTGGACGAGGTGGAATCGGCGCTTGACGAGGTAAACGTCGACAGAGTTGCCGAGTATATGCACCATATGAACGACTCAACGCAGTTTATCTGCATAACCCACCGCAGAGGCACAATGGAGGCTGCCGATATGCTTTACGGCGTTACAATGCAGGAAAAGGGCGTTTCAAAGCTGCTGGAGCTTAATGTTGCGGAGCTTGAAAAGAAGCTTAATATCAATAACTAATTTATAATCGGGAGTGGAAGGCTTAATGGGACTGTTTTCTAAAATCAACGCAGGGCTTAAAAAAACACGCGATTCGTTTGTCGGCGCGGTAACGGGAATTGTTAACAGCTTTACAAAAATTGACGAAGAGCTTTTTGAAGAGCTTGAGGAAACAATGATAATGAGCGATATGGGAATGCCGACCGCGGAGCACATTACCGAATTGCTCAGAAAAAAGGTGAAAGAGCAAGGAGTTACCGACCCCAAGGTGATCAAAGACCTGCTTGAGGAAATTATAACAGAGCTGTTAGGACAAGACGAAGGCTTGAAGCTTTCCACCGCCCCTTCCGTAATTCTTGTAATAGGCGTTAACGGCGTTGGTAAGACCACCACAATAGGAAAGCTTGCGGCAAGGCTTAAAAGCGAGGGCAAAAAGGTTATGCTTGCTCCTGCGGATACATTTCGCGCGGCGGCAATCGACCAGCTTGAGATATGGAGCGAAAGAGCCGGCGTTGATATTGTGAAAAGCACCGAGGGCAGCGATCCGGCATCGGTTGTTTTCGACGCGCTTAATGCCGCAAAAGCAAGGGGTGCCGATGTGGTTATCTGCGATACCGCAGGAAGGCTGCACAACAAGAAAAATCTTATGGACGAGCTTGCGAAAATATCGCGCGTTATTTCAAGAGAGTGCCCCGATGCCGACATTGAAAATCTGCTTGTGCTTGACGCGGCAACGGGTCAAAACGCGGTCAATCAGGCAAGAGAGTTTAAAAATGTCGCCGATATAACGGGAATCGTGCTTACAAAGCTCGACGGCACTGCGCGAGGCGGCATTGTGCTTTCAATTTGCAATGAGCTTAAGATTCCCGTGAAATTCATAGGCGTGGGCGAGCAGGTTGACGACCTGCAACCCTTTGACGCAGCACAGTTTGCGCATTCGCTTTTTGCGGCGGAATGAAATCGGTATTTTCTAAAAAACAGATTATAAATTATGAAAAATATTTTAAAAAATGAAAACAAAATCGGAGGAAATAAATGTTAACATCAAAACAGCGTGCCAAGCTTCGCTCAATGGCAAATTCTATGGACACAATATTACAAGTGGGTAAAGAGGGAATAAGCGAGCAAACGATTAAATCGATCGATGAGGCACTTGAAGCTCGCGAGCTTATTAAGTGCCGTGTGCTTGAAACCTCGCCCACATCTTCGCGCGAAACGGCGGACGAAATTGCAAAAAAAGTGGGCGCCGATGTGGTGCAGGTTATCGGCTACCGTTTTATACTTTTCAGACCGGCAAGCAAAGCGGAAAACCGCAAAATCTCTCTTAAAGGTTAAAAGCTATGGGAAAAACGGTATTGTTCGGCGGAACATTCAATCCGCCGCACCTGTTTCACGAAAAGCTTATAAAGATTCTTTGCGATATGCAAGACATCTCAAGCGTGCTGCTGGTGCCGACGGGGGTGCCTGTGCACAAGGCTTGCGCACAGCTTGCGACACCTGAACAGCGGCTCGAAATGTGCCGCATTGTGGCTGCCAAATTCGAAAAGGCGGACGTTTGGAATGTGGAGCTTGAAAGAAAGCAAAAAAGCTATACCTATTACACCGTTAAGGAGTTTTGCGAAACGTTTGGCGAAAAACCCGGTTTTGTCTGCGGTGCGGATATGCTTGTAACGCTGCCCACTTGGTATAACTACCGAAAGCTTGTTAAAATGTGCGAGCTTTTTGCGGTTTTCAGAAAGGGCTGCGACCGTGCGGAGTTTGACCGTCTGGCAGAGAAAATAAGGCTTGACGGCGGCACGGTGAACATTATTGAGTGCGAGCTTTCGCCGCTTTCTTCAAGCGACGTGCGACGAATGGTGTATAAAGGCGACAACCTTGAGAATGCCGTTTCAAAAGAAATTGAGGAATATATAAAGGTCAATCGCCTTTATCTGGAGGACTCGGATATGACTGTTGAGGAATATAAAGAGCATTTGCAAAAGCGGCTTTCCGAAAAGCGGTATTTTCATTCGCTTTGTGTGGCGGAAGAAGCGGTGCGGCTTGCAGACCGCTACGGCGGCGACAGAAGCAAAGCATATCTTGCGGGACTTTTGCACGATGTGCTTAAAGATACCGACGATAAAGAACAGTTGAAATTTGCAAAACAATTTGGTATAATACTCAGTGATTTGGAACTGAATGCGCCGAAGCTGTATCATTCCATAATCGGCAGCGAGTATATAAGGCAGGTATTGGGAGTTACAGACCCCGAGATTATCAGCGCCGTGAGGTATCACACTACGGCAAAAGCCGATATGACGCTGCTTGAAAGAATACTGTACCTTGCGGATTACACTTCGCGCGACCGCGATTATGACGGAGTTGACAAGATGCGCGAAGCAGTTGAGCAGAGTATGGAAAAGGCAATGAAGATTGCACTTCAGTACACAGTTGAGGATCTGACCTCGCGCGGGTTGCCGGTGCACCCCGACACACTTGCGGCGTATGAGCAATATGCAAAATAGAATACACTCTTTTTAATGCCGAACAGTCGGCGGTATGGCTTTAATTACCGTGGCTTAGTGCACAGCGTGAAAGGAGCTTTTTAAAACAATGGATTTTGATTTTGAAAATATGGGCGATGAATTTGAAAACGAGCCGCAAAACGCAAGCGGTGACGCGCCTAAAAACAACGGCGACGATTTTCAGTATATAGATATAAGAAGCAATTCGGCGGAATCAGAGTTGCAGGCGGATACCGCAGGAACGGAGGATATTATGAGCCATTCCTCAAAAACGCTGAAGGATAAGACCGACAAAAACGGTAAAAAGAAGAAAAATAAAAAGCGTATAATAATCAACAGTGTGACCTCGGTTATACTTGCTGTTTGCGTTATGCTTACAACTGTGATGGGTTGGTATGTTTCCAATGCCGATACTTCTTTGCAGAAAATACCGATTTTACGTTGGCTTTTCGGCGCTGCAAAATACGGAGATATTAGCTATGACGATGCAAATAAAACCGAAAGCGGCGATTTTGAAAAGCTTATGAAATCAATCAGCAGCGACGTTACCTACTTTTTGGTTGTCGGCTGCGATTGGACGGATTCAAAGCAGACCGACGTTATAGTAGTTGTTTGTATGGACCACAAAAATAACAGGGTAAGTATGCTGCAAATACCGCGTGACACCTATGTTAACGGCAGTTCGGACAACAAGATAAACTCAGTTTATAACAGTGCGCGTCAAGGCGAGCTTAAGATAAACGCGCTTAGGCGTTGCCTTTCATCGCAGCTCGGTATTCCTATAGACCACTATATTCTGTTTTCAATCGAGGGCGCCGTTAATGTTGTTGACGCAGTCGGCGGCGTTACGATGAATTTTAAAAACAAAATCAGAATTGAAAATCCTCTGAAATTCGGAAAGTACTATACAATAGGTCCGGGCAAGGTTAAAATGTCAGGCAAGGACGCAATAGGCTTTATGCGCAAGCGTATGGGCAACCAAAGCGAGGACGAAAACTACGATGGCTCGGATATAGGTCGTGTTAAACAGCAGCGTAAATTCTATGCTGCGCTGTTTAAAGAGCTTATGAATATGTCCACAACCGAGATTTGGAAGATTGCGAACAGCTGCTTTAATCAGGTTCAAACCGACCTGACTCTTAACGAAACAGTGGCGTATACTCTTGCCGCCAAAAATCTTAAAATGGAGGATATCCACATATTCGGTCTGCCGGGACAAGCCTGCAGCTACGGTCTTTCATATTACTCGGTGCATAAGGACGATTACGTTACCTGCTTTAATACCTATTTCAATCCTTACGGCACTCCTATAACCGAGGAAGAGATCACGATTCCAGAGATATACAAGATTGCGGGATATGCAAAGAACGATTATTGGATGTCAACCGACGATTCAACACTTAAAGACTATTAAAAAAATCGAAAGCGTGAATGTATTTGGAAACAAAAGAAATTTTAAAACTTGCCGCCTCGGCGCTGGACAGTAAAAAGGCAGTTGATATGTCTGCCGTGCACGTGGGCGACCTGACGGTTATAACCGAGTATTTTTTGCTGGCTTCGGCAACTTCTTCAACACACGTAAGAGCGCTTGCAGATGAGGTTGAAGATAAGCTGAGCAAAGCAGGCGTTGAGCCGTTGCATATTGAGGGCAAAGCCACAAATTGGATACTGCTTGATTACGGCAGCGTTATCGTGCACGTTTTTACGCGCGACGCAAGGGAGTTTTATAATCTTGACCGCATTTGGCAAGACGGCGAACACATTGAGCTTGGGGATATTATTGAGAGCGGCAAGGAAGGTTAACGGCAATGAAATACGAGTACAAAGCAATTGAAAAAAAGTGGCAGGATATTTGGGACAAGGAACAAACCTTTAAAGCCGGAACGGATTACAGCAAGCCGAAGTTTTACGCACTTGTTGAGTTCCCTTATCCGTCGGGGCAGGGCTTGCACGTAGGTCACCCACGCTCGTATACGGCGCTTGATATTGTAAGCCGTAAAAAGAGGTTGCAGGGCTTTAACGTGCTGTATCCTATGGGCTGGGACGCATTTGGTCTGCCGACTGAAAACTATGCGATTAAAAACCACGTTCACCCTGAGATTGTAACAAACAAAAACATTGAAAACTTTAAGCGTCAGCTTAAGAGTCTCGGTTTTTCGTTTGATTGGAGCCGAGAGGTTAACACCACAGACCCGTCTTATTACAAATGGACGCAGTGGATTTTTATTCAGATGTTCAAAAAGGGTCTTGCATATAAAAAAGAGATGTCGGTTAACTGGTGCACCTCTTGCAAATGCGTGCTTGCAAACGAAGAGGTGGTAAACGGTGTCTGCGAACGCTGCGGCAGCGAAGTCGTGCACAAGGTTAAAAGCCAATGGATGCTTAAAATAACCGAGTATGCCGACAAGCTTCTTAAAGGTCTTGACGATGTTGATTATATTGAGCGTGTTAAGATTCAACAGCGCAATTGGATAGGTCGTTCAACCGGTGCCGAGGTGCGTTTCGGCACAACTGCCGGTGATGTTTTAGAGGTTTACACAACACGATGCGACACACTTTTCGGCGCTACATATATGGTAATGTCGCCCGAGCACCCGTTCCTTGAAAAGTGGAAGGGTCTGCTTAAAAACAATGACGAAATAAAGGCATACCAAGAGGCTGCCGCGCGCAAATCGGAATTTGAACGCACTGAAGTAGCTAAGGATAAAACAGGTGTTAAGCTTGAGGGCGTTACAGCCATTAACCCCGTTACAAACAAGGAGATACCGATTTATATCTCGGACTACGTTTTAATTTCTTACGGAACTGGTGCGATTATGGCTGTTCCTGCTCATGATACCCGTGACTGGGAGTTTGCAAAGAAATTCGGGCTGCCGATAATCGAGGTAGTTGCGGGCGGCAAGGACGTTCAGCAAGAAGCGTTTACAGATTGCGCAACAGGTATTTTGTGCAACTCAGGCTTTTTGAACGGACTTACGGTTGAAGAAGCAAAGAAAAAGATGCTTGAATATCTGGAAACCAACAAAATCGGCGAAGCAAAAACAACATACCGTCTGCGCGATTGGGTATTCTCGCGTCAGCGTTATTGGGGTGAGCCGATTCCTGTTGTTGAATGCGAAAAGTGCGGATATGTTACAGTTCCCGAATCCGAGCTGCCGTTAAGGCTGCCCGAAGTCGACTCCTATGAGCCGAGTGAAACGGGAGAATCTCCGCTTTCAAAAATAACCGATTGGGTAAATACCACTTGCCCTTGCTGCGGCGGTCCTGCAAAAAGAGAGACCGACACAATGCCGCAGTGGGCAGGCTCTTCGTGGTATTTCCTGCGCTATTGCGATCCGCATAACGATAAGGAGCTTGCATCGAAAGAGGCACTCGAATATTGGATGCCTGTTGATTGGTATAACGGCGGAATGGAGCACACCACTCTTCACCTGCTTTACAGCCGTTTTTGGCACAAGTTCCTTTATGATATCGGCGTTGTTCCCACTTCCGAACCGTATGCAAAGCGCACAAGCCACGGTATGATACTCGGTGAAAACGGCGAAAAAATGTCGAAATCCCGCGGAAATGTTGTTAATCCCGATGATATTGTAAACGAATACGGCGCCGATACAATGCGCCTTTACGAAATGTTTATCGGCGATTTTGAAAAATCCGCTCCGTGGAGTCCTAAGTCGATAAGGGGCTGCAAGCGCTTCTTGGAACGTGTTTGCTCCCTTACGGATATTATTAACGACAGCAATGAATATTCCAAAAATCTTGAAACCCACTTTAATCGCGCGGTTAAAAAGGTTACAGAGGATATAGACGCGCTTAAAATGAATACTGCAATTGCAACGCTTATGTCGCTTATTAACGATATTTACGCAGAGGGCTCAATCACCAAAAAAGAGTTCAAAGTGTTTATAACCTTGCTTAATCCGTTTGCTCCGCATTTAACCGAGGAGCTTTGGCAGCAAGCAGGCTTTGAAGGTATGCTTAACAAGACCGAATGGCCGAGCTTTGATCCCGACAAATGCATCGACAAATCGGTTGAAATCGTGGCGCAGGTAAACGGTAAGATAAAGTGCAAGCTTAATGTTGACACCGATATTTCGGCAGACGACGCATTGAGCCTTGCAAAAGCACAGCCGGCGGTTATAGAGGCGATGAGTGGCAAAACGGTTATTAAAGAGCTTTATGTTCCCAAAAAGCTTGTTAATATCGTGGTGAAATAAGCTATGTTTTACATCGCAAAACCGGTTTCTCATATATCGGTTGCAGCACTTTAAAAACGCAACGCAAAAATTGTGCACAAATGTCTTGACAAAGTTGTGTTTTGCGTGATATAATCAGTTGTATATCGGAGAATCCTCGGTATTGGTTAACCGATTGCAGGCTTAGTACCACGGAGGGAGGGACAAACAGATGAGCCAAGTCAGAATTAAAGAGAATGAATCTCTTGATAACGCACTTAGGCGTTTTAAAAGGCAGACCCAGAAGGATGGAGTCATTCAGGAGGTCCGCAAAAGAGAGCATTACGAGAAGCCTTCCGTAAAGCGTAAAAAGAAATCCGAGGCTGCGCGCAAGCGTAAGTTCCGCTAAAGGCAGAATAAACGGCTGTTTCATATGCTCCGAAAGGGGTGTTGTGGAACAGCCGCTTGTGTTATTATTACAAAATTTTCCGAAAAACGACGGAGGAAAAAATGCTTAAACCAAATAAAATGCTGCACCGTGTAACGGATATAACGCCGGAAACGCTCAGTAAACTCGGCGCAAAGGCGTTGGCACTTGATATAGACAATACGCTTTCCACTCATCACGGCAAGCAGATTTTAGAAGGACTTACCGAATGGCTTGAAATGATGAAAGAAAGCGATGTGCCGCTGCTGCTTTTTTCGAATTCAAAAGAATTCAGGGTGCAGCCGTTTGCGAAAAGGCTGGGGCTTGATTATATATCGTTGGGATTAAAGCCGCTGCCGTTTGGATTTTTCATAGCTGCCAAAAAGCTGAAGGTCAAAAGAAAAGAGCTGGTTCTTGCGGGCGACCAGATTTTTACAGATGTGCTGGGGGCAAGGCTCGCCGGCGCAAAGGTTGTGTTGCTTGACCCAATTAAGCCCGAGGATAAATTAAGCTTTCGTGTACGTCGTGCGGCGGAAAAGGGACTTCGTGAAAAATACAAAAGGAGATGCTTGTGATGAGTGCAAATTTCGGACCGGCAGGCAATGCGGAATCGTTCTCGGCAATGGGATATAAAAACAGCCTTGATATTCCCGAATACATTGAGAAAATGGGACTCGACGCTTATGAATACCAATGCGGCAGAGGTGTTAAAATCGGCGAGGATAAAGCCGATATGCTCGGCAGGCTTGCCGCTGAAAAGGGAATAAAGCTCTCGCTGCACGCTCCGTACTACATCTCGATGTCATCGGTTGAAGAGCAAAAGCGCGATAATTCGGTCGATTACATTTTGGCGTCGGCAAGGGCGGTTAACGCAATGGGCGGCAGCCGCATTGTGGTGCATACAGGCTCGTGCGGAAAGCTGCCGCGCGAAGAGGCGTTGCGGCTTGCAAAGGACACTATGAAAAAAGCAATTGCGGCGCTTGATAACGAGGGACTCGGCAACATTCGTGTGTGTCCGGAAACTATGGGAAAAATGAATCAGCTCGGAACCTTGGAGGAGGTTTTGGAGCTTTGCACACTTGATGAAAGGCTGCTGCCGTGTATTGATTTCGGTCACTTGAACGCAAGAACGCTCGGCGCTCTTAAAGAAAAGCAGGACTTTGCCGCAGTGCTCGACGCTATTGAAAATAAGCTCGGTGCGGCACGACTTAAGGAATTTCACTCGCACTTTTCAAAAATAGAGTATACCGCAGGCGGCGAAAAACGGCACCTGACATTTGAGGACACTGTTTTCGGGCCCGATTACGAGCCGCTTATTGAACTGATTTATGAAAGAGGGCTGTGCCCGACTGTTATTTGCGAATCGGCAGGGACACAGGCGGAGGACGCGCTTGCAATGAAAAAACTTTATGAAAGCCTCGGCGAATCTGTCGCGCCTTAAAAGAATTAAATCTTTTTGCAAGACCGAACGGCAAGTAAAGCACAGTTGATAATCGGTGCACCTTGCTGCCGCACTTCGGTAAGCCGAGCCGCGCGGACGCGCCCACCGTGAAACGGTGGCAAAGCCTGCGGCTTTGTGCCCGTTTTTTCATACA
>USAR01000006.1 GCA_900552605.1 uncultured Oscillospiraceae bacterium
CATTATGATAGTCGGAGTCGGCGGACAGGGAACACTTCTTGCAAGCAGAATACTCGGCAACGTTGCCATAAGCCAAGGCTTTGATGTTAAGGTTTCGGAAGTGCACGGTATGAGCCAGCGCGGCGGCAGTGTTGTTACATACGTTAAATACGGCGACAGTGTTTCTTCGCCGATTATCGATAAGGGTGAAGCAGATATTATTTTGGCTTTTGAAAAGCTTGAGGCACTGCGCGCATTGCCTTATCTTAAAAAAGACGGTACAATTGTTATGAACGACCGCGCAATTGCTCCGATGCCTGTTATAACAGGTGCTGCGGAATATCCCGTCGGCATTGTTGAGGAGCTTAAAAGCAATGTCAAAACCTTTGCGATAGATGCACTCGATTTAAGCTTAAAGGCAGGATCTCAAAAGACTGTTAACGTTGTGCTCATCGGCGTTTTGGCAGGTCATCTGGAAACGGATAAGCAGGTTTGGCTTGACACAATAAAGCAGACTGTTCCGCCGAAATTCACAGAGCTTAATTTAAAAGCTTTTGAGCTTGGCTTTGCAGCCGCAAAAGGTGAATGATATGACTAACAAAAAATCCGTGAAGGATATCTTAATTATTTTTTATGTTGCGGCAACAGTGCTTATCTTTGCGCTTGTTTTGATAATTCCTGCTTCACGCGAGGTTTTCGGCAAGCTTTCGTCCGAGCATCCATATATTATGGGCTTTATAAAATTCTCTTTGCTTGCAACATCAGGCGAGCTTGTTGCGGCATATATTAAAAACGCAAAGCCGACGCTGCCGGCAAAGATAATCTGCCGATTTCTGATATGGGGAGTTATCGGCATTTGGATATCATTTATGATGAAGATATACTCTTCTGCCGTAGCTTCAATGATGGCAAACGGAATGTTGATAGGCGGCGATAATGTATTTTTGCGTGCGCTTTACACAAGCGTTGTTATGAACACTACATTTGCGCCCACATTTATGGCATTGCACAAATGCAGTGATACTTTTTTAGAGCTTAAAGCTGCAGGCAAAAGCACAAAGCTTGACAGCGTTATAAAGGAAATTGACTGGTCGCGCTTTTGCAGCTTTACTATTTTAAAAACGGTTCCTCTGTTTTGGATACCTGCGCACACGGTAACGTTTTTGTTGCCCTCACAGTATCAGGTTATGATGGCGGCGGCGCTTTCGGTCGCACTCGGCATTATGCTGAGCATTTCAAGCCGCAAGGCAAAACAGTGAAATAGCAAAAGAAAGGATTGTCTTAAAATGGCGATGAGAGAACCCGAGATTGAAGCAATGCCGCGCGAGCAGCTTGAGTGCTTGCAGAGCGAACGCCTTGCTGCACAGGTTAAAAGGATGTATGAGCGTGTGGAATGCTTCAGAAACCGTATGGACGAAAAAGGCTTAACCCCCGATGACATTCACGGAATCGAGGATTTGCATAAGCTGCCGTTTTCGTACAAAAAAGACCTGCGCGATTATTACCCATACGGTCTTTTTGCAGAGTCTATGAGAAACATTCGACGTGTGCACGCGTCAAGCGGAACAACGGGGAAAAGAATCGTTGTGGGATACACTCAGAATGACCTTGATATGTGGGCGGACTGCGTTGCGCGTATGCTTAACGGCATCGGACTCGGCAGCGACGATATTTTTCAGGTTTCGTTCGGCTACGGTCTTTTTACAGGCGGCTTCGGTCTGCACGCAGGCGTTGAGAAAATCGGTGCAACGGTTATACCGATGTCGTCCGGTAATACAGCGCTGCAAATTCAGACTATGATTGATTTCGGCGCAACGGCAATATGCTGCACACCATCGTATGCCATGTATCTTGCGGAAGAGGTGGAAAAGCTTGGTGTTAAAGATAAGCTGTCGTTAAAGGTTGGCATATTCGGCGCCGAGCCTTGGAGCGAGAGTATGCGCCGCGAGATTGAGCAAAAGCTCGGAATAAAAGCATACGATATTTACGGTCTTTCTGAAATTTTAGGTCCGGGAGTTGCGTGCGAGTGCGAGTATCAGTGCGGTATGCACGTTTGGGAGGACAATTTCCTTGTTGAAATAATCGACCCGGATACCGGTGAGGTCTTGCCGAAGGGCAGCACAGGCGAGTTGGTTTTTTCCACAATAACCAAAGAGGGATTTCCTGTTATCCGTTACAGAACTCGTGACATCTGTTCGCTGAACTATGAGAAGTGCAAGTGCGGCAGAACACACGTGAGAATGAATAAACCGAGCGGCAGAAGCGATGATATGCTTATTGTGCGCGGTGTTAATGTGTTCCCGTCACAAATTGAGGAAGTGCTCCTTAACATCAACAACGGCGAAATTACACCAAATTACCTTATAAGAATAGATAGGGTAAACAACACGGATACTTTCGACCTTGATGTTGAAATGAGCGAAAATATGTTTACCGACGACTTAAAGAGCATAACCAAGACTGAAAAGCTGATAACGGAAAAACTGCGCTCGGCACTCGGACTCGGCGTTAAGGTGCACCTTGTCAACCCCAAAACGATTGAGAGGAGCGAGGGCAAGGCAAAACGCGTTATAGACCTGCGTAAGCTTTAATATAAAGGAGGGCTTTTGTAATGTTGGCAGAACAGATATCGGTTTTTGTAGAAAATAAAAAAGGCAGACTTTCGGAAATAGCGGATTGCCTTGGAAAAGGAGGCATTGATATTTCTGCTTTGTCGCTTGCCGAAAGTGATGAATACGGCGTGCTGCGTATGATAGTGAGCGAGCCGCACAAAGCGAAGGAGCTGCTTCGTGAAACGGGAGTGATCGGCAAGGTTACAAAGGTTTTGGCGGTTGCTATTGATGACCGTCCCGGCGGCTTTGCGGACTCTGTAAGAGTGCTTACCGAAAACGGCATTGAAATTAAATATATGTATGCCTGCGTTTCGCACGAAAGCGGAAAGGCGCTTATGATCCTGAGTGTTGATGAAACTGAAAAGGCACAACAGCTGCTTGGTTCGACCGACGCCGCGAAGGTAGACCCTAAGGCAATATATCGCATTAAATAATTCTTTTTTTGTTTAATTAAAGAGAGTCTTAATCTGAACAAGTCCGTAAAAAAACGGATAATAGAAAAAAGAGACCTCCTATGGTAGAATTAAAGAAACTACCATAGGAGGGTTTTTTATGCCAAGAGGTTATCGACATATAAGTCAACTTGCCACCTTACAGGCAGGACAGAAGAAACTTCCGAAAAAAGATGTAATTCAAGTATTTAACCACATTCGGGAAGGCGGTATGCCGCAGGTACAAGGTGTGGATGATGAACTTAGACAGGAATATTTTAATTTCTATATTGACACATATCTGATGAGTGATGTAACCGAGGCGGGAGGAATTACAGATACTGTACGATTCCGCAAATTCCTTGTCGGATGCGCTTCCCTTGTGTCGAAGCAAGTTAATTACGCCACTCTTGCCGAGTCCGCAGATATTGCACCGAACACAGCGAAAGAATGGTTGAAAATTCTTGTGGGACTTAACATAATTTATCTTCTTGCGCCTTATTCCAATAATGAACTGAAAAGGCTGAGTAAAACACCGAAACTGTATTTTTGTGATACGGGGCTTTGCGCATATTTATCCATGTGGTTGACTCCGGACGCTCTGCGCAGCGGTGCTGCAAGCGGTCATTATTATGAGAACTATGTTGTAATGGAGCTTGTTAAGAACTATGCTTACGCAAAATCCAAGGTAAACATTACCTACTTCCGGGATTCCAATGCCAAAGAGATTGATGTATTTATTGAGGAAAACAATGTTATTCACCCGTTGGAAATAAAAAAAGTGCCGCACCTGACCGTCGCGAAGTCAAAAAGTACAGTGTAATTGACAAGTCAGCT
Organism: uncultured Oscillospiraceae bacterium; assembly: GCA_900552605.1. Lineage (GTDB taxonomy): Bacteria > Bacillota > Clostridia > Oscillospirales > Acutalibacteraceae > UMGS1532. The sequence goes on from USAR01000006.1 coordinate 3,860, forward strand.
TTGAAGCGGGGGAACGGCGGCATTATTTGTATGTGTGAAGAGCTGATACCTATTGATGCGGATAACTGCTTTATTCCGAGCAACCTGATCTGATAATTTAAAATATGACAAAGAAAAGCACTCTGCTGGGTGCTTTTCTTATTGTAACGGCTGTTGATATTCCGTGGTTTGTCTTATTAAATTGTTATATAATCTGAAAATATGGTGTGTTTTACATAAAATAAGTGGTGCAAAACGGGATAAAAAAGTTTATAATATTAATGCTGAGAAACAATTGTTTTTTGAACGATTTGCCTTAATTTTTCTGCTTTCGCACTTCAAATGGCGAAAAGTGGTGTTTTGCTTTAAACTCTCTCTGAAAATGTGTCATAGAGTTAAAGCCACTTGAAAAGCATATTTCCGTTATCGGATTGTCTGTGTTTATCAGCATATCATAAGCGTACTGTAATTTTACATTATTTAAGAAGCGATTGAATTTTTCACCTGTGGCTTTGTGAAAGGTTTCTGAAAAATAGTTGTCACAAAGTCCCGATACCTCCGCTACATTATGAAGACTGGGATTGTCGCGGAAATTACAGTAAATATACATAAGCGCACGTCTTATCGGGTCTGACATATGATCTGTATTGATTTCATTAGAAACAGGGTAAGCATATGAAATCTCTGCAAAGAGACAGTTGAGCAGACTTTTTATATAGCAGGTGCAGTGTATCCTTTCCCGGCGAAATTCCTCGAGTAATTTTTCTGTTATAACCGTCAGATATTCAAAGGTGTACTGTGAAAGCTGTATATTAATTGCCTGCCGCTTTCCCGTAAATACATTTAAAAATTCGGTAGGTATCAAGGATTCTTTAAATGCGATGTTCATAAGCCTGATGGGTTCGAGGGGTTCTATCTTGTGGAAATCGGCAGGTGTAAGCAGGTAAATGTTTCCCGCATCTACGATTGATGAAGAATTGTTGAGATGGTGAATCATTTTACCCTCAAGTATCAGCTCAATTTCGCAGTATTCGTGCCAGTGCAGAGCCGTCGGAATACTAAAAACCTTTTCGGTGACGTTTAAGCCGATTTTAGAAAATTCATCATTTGTCGAATAAATCTCAATCTCCTGCCAATAATTCTTTCTCATTTGAATCCCTCCTGTAAAGTGATTATAAGTTAAACAGGAGGGAATGTCAATACAGCTGATAATTACAATAATCCGTGTCAGGTGGCAATCAAAAAAGGTGTCAGAGCTCCCGCCCGAAAAAAGCATTTATTGCCCGGGTTTGATTTTTATCCGCACGGGACAAGGGGAACAGTCAACTTGTCAAGGTAAGAAAGGAGGTATCCGAAAAGTAAAATGAAGGGCACAGGCACGGCAGAGTACTGTTGTTTGATTGTAAGCACTGCAGATCGGCATAAGTTTTTATATTTGAGGAGATTGTAAAATGATTGTTTACAACGGTTATGGTTATACCATTCAGCTTGATGATGAACGGGGAGCACTGCTGTCCTTGCGCAGGGGAAGTAAGGAATTTGTATGTGAAGCTGCGGTTCTTCCTCTGTTTGCCATAAGACTTCGGGGAGAAAAAGGTGAAATCACCCTGCTTGACGCATATGACGCTGATTCCTGCCGGACATTGCGGGATGGCAATACATATTCCTTGGAGTTTGACGGTTTTTCTAAGGTCGATATTAAAGTGACAGTGAAGGTAATCTTTGAAAAGAAGATTGACTGGCGTATAGCCGTTACAAACCGCAGTGATTTATGTATTGAATGGGTTGATTTTCCGCAGATTGCCTTGCCGAATGATTTAAAGGGTGCGGGCGGAAGCAGTGAAATCTTCTGGGGCTTTAACGAGGGCGTTGTAGTAAGCAATATTGAACAGCGGGAAAGCTCTTGGTTTCCGTATGATGAGCCTGAATATCCCAGCAAGGGAACAGCAGGTGTTTTCCCCGGCGCAATAGAAATGCCTTTCATGGCTTATTATGGGGAAAAGGGCGGTTTGTATTTCGCCGCACACGATAGAGACGGCAATGTTAAGGGCATTAATTTTCGTCCTCAGGGCGAGGGCATAAAACTGGAATACCGCCTGTTCACAGGGCTTGACGCAGGTCAGGATTTTTGTATGGATTACGGTATGGTAATGGAGTTCTTTGACGGAGACTGGTATGCTGCCGCTGATATTTACCGCAGCTGGTTTGAAGAAAAGCTTACAAAGGACTTTTTAAAGATTAGTGATAATCCGCTGATTCCCGAATGGTACGGTCAGTCACCTGTGATTGTGACGTATCCTGTCAGAGGGCTTCACGACACAGATGAAATGAACCCGAATAAGCTATTCCCGTATATAGCGGCGATGCCCCACATTGAACGGATTGCCGAAAGGTTAGACAGCCGGATAATGGTTATTCTGATGCATTGGGAGGGAACGGCTCCATGGGCGCCGCCCTTTGTCTGGCCGCCCTACGGAGGAGAAGAGGCATTGAGTGAATATGTAAATGCACTCCATAAGCAGGGCCATTTGATAGGACTTTATTGCAGCGGGCTTGGCTGGACGTATCAAAGCAAGCTGATTAAAGAATATGATAAAAGTAAACAGTTTGCGGAGGAGGGACTGTCAGACTATATGTGTCTGTCGCCTTCGGGTGAGCTGCCATTCTGTAACATATGCCCCGCTCAAAGAATTGGCTATGATATGTGTCCGACGCAGGATTATACGGTGAATGTAATATCGGACGCGGTAGAAAAAATGACATCTGCCGATGTGGATTACATCCAGCTTCTGGACCAGAACCACGGCGGTACTTCTTATTTCTGCTACAGCCGTGAGCACGGGCATCCCGCTGTTCCGGGCAGGTGGCAGACTGACGCAATGAAGCGCTTACTTAATACGGTCGGGCAGTATACCCATGAAAACGGCCGGAGGATTTTACTCGGTTGTGAGTCGGCGGCGGCAGAACCATTTATTCCTTATCTGCTTTTCAGCGATAACCGCTATGAATTGGGTTTCTTTATAGGCAGGTCTGTTCCTGCTTATGCCTATGTATATCACGAATATGTTAACAATTTTATGGGCAATCAGGTTTGCGCGGGAGAAATATTCGACCATGCCGCTTCGCCCGAAAATCTGCTTTACAGAATAGCATATGCTTTTTGTGCGGGCGATATGATGACGCTTGTTATTGATGAAAACGGTCAGATTACCTGGAACTGGGGAGAAAAGGATATGTCCGATCTGCCCGAGCAGGAGCCGGTGCTGACATTAGTCCGTAATCTTAATGCCTGGCGCAGGGATTTGGGAAAGGAATTTCTGCATTTGGGCAGAATGTCAGCTCCCTTTGCTCTTGAACTTCCTGCCCCGCTTGAGCTGAAGCTGAAAAATGGGTACAGTCTGCTTTGCGAACAGCTTTTGACAACACGCTGGCAGTCTCCTGAAGGCAAGTCCGGACAAATTATAGTCAATTATCAGAAAGAGCCTGTTAATTGTACTGTTAATATGCAGGACGTGAAGAGCTATACGGTTTACGAAGACCCTGAGGGTATTTCGGTTGTAAAGGGAATGGCGTCCGGGGAGGGCAACTGCCGTGCAAGCCTCACGGTTCAGCCGCTTTCCGCAGTTCTGGTGACAACAGAATAATTTTTATCGGCATATATAACATAGCAGTTTCGGCATGGAAATCTGTGTTTTTATGGAATTCCTGCTGTTGCAAAATAATTAATATTTAAAGTGGACCGATGTCAATAAAGTAGACAGCAAAAAAATCAAACGGGCATAAACAACGCCTCTCTTTAGTTAGGAGAAAGACCGTTATTGTGAGAATGAGGTCTGACAGAATTGTAAAAACAGTTAATGTAAGTAAAAAGACTGTGAAAAAGTTCACCTAAGGATTTATAGTTACGCCTGTCGGTTTCCTCTTTTTTCAAATATTTGAAAAAGCATTCCATAATGTGGATATATATTTGCGTTTATTCGGCGAGCTTGGTTTGGATCAAAGCGTTCTGATATATGACATCTGTACATACGGCAGTAACAAAACGGAACGGTTTGTGTGGTTGGTAGCATAAACCGTATAAATAAAGAATTTGGGCAGTTCATTTTTGAAAAACACTTTGAAAGGCGCTGTAAAAAACTTTCGTTTTTACAGCGCCTTTATAATTTGTAAGCTTAGCTTTTATAAAATTCAAGTACGGTTTTGTATGTCATATAAACATCAAGCTTACCCACAACCTCAAAAGGCGCGTGCATTGAGAGCACGGGAACGCCGAGGTCAACAACATCAACACCGAGGTTGGCAATATACATAGCCACGGTTCCGCCGCCGCCTATGTCAACCTTGCCGAGTTCTCCGTGCTGCCACACAATACCTGCGTTATCGAGAATTGCACGGATTTCACGAACATATTCCGCAGAAGCGTCCGAAGTGCCCGATTTTCCCCTTGCACCCGTATATTTTGTAATAACGGCACCATAGTTTACCAGAGATGCATTTCGCTTTTCCATAACGTCGGGGAAGGTGGGATCAAACGCCGCGTTCACGTCGGCTGAAAGGCATTTAGAGTTGGAAAGTGCGTGGTGAATATCTCCGCCCTCAGCTTTAGCAAGGTCATAAATAAAATATTTAAGCCAGGCGGAGTTCATTCCTGTGTTTCCGTCCGAGCCTGTTTCTTCTTTATCTGCAAGGATGGTAACGCAGGTGTGTTCAGGTGCTTCGGAATCAAGCACCGCACGAAGAGCAGGGTATGCGCAAACTCTGTCGTCGTGACCGTATGAGCCGATCATAGAGCGGTCGAGACCTACGTCGCAAGCCTTTGCCGCAGGTACAGCCTCAAGCTCGGCTGAAAGAAAATCGCTCTCTGTTATGCCGTATTTTTCGTTAAGCAGCTTTAGAATGTTCAGCTTTACAAGATCGCCGCCCTCGTCGTCTGCGATCGGGTGACTTCCCACAAGAATGTTAAGCTCTTCACCCTTGATTCCCTCAGCCAAGGTGCGCTTGCTTTGCTCGGCTGCAAGGTGCGGCAACAGATCTGTTACAACAAGCTTGGGATCATTTTCGTCTTCACCGATGCAAACGGTAACATTTGTACCGTCTTTTTTGCAAACAACACCGTGCAGAGCCAACGGAATTGTTGTCCATTGGTATTTTTTAATGCCGCCGTAATAGTGAGTTTTAAAAAGCGCAAGTTCATCGCTTTCATATAGCGGATTTGGCTTTAGATCAAGGCGCGGTGAGTCGATATGTGCAGCTGTTATGCGTACGCCTTGCTCAACGGGTGTGCTGCCGATTATTGCAGCTGCAAGAGCCTTACCTCTGTTGTTAAAATAAACGCGGTCGCCGGCGTTGTAGCTTTTGTTGACATCGAACGGCACAAAGCCTGCCTTTTCAAGCAGCGATACCGCAGATTTTACCGCTTCTCGCTCGGTTTTTGCCGAGTTCAAAAATTTTTTGTAATCCTCGCAAAAAGCGTCGCATTTTGCAAGCTCTTCGGCATCGGTAATTGCTCTGCCGTTTTTGCGCTCAAGCATAAGCGCATTTTTAAGCTCTTTTATATTTTTTTCGTTACTCATAATTATTCTGCTCCTTGTGAATTAAAATCATATAGTTTATTATACCGCTCCTCTGCGGTAATTACCTTTTTAATGTGGTTCTCGGTTTCGCTGTACGGCGTTTTTAAAAGAGTTTTGCCGTCGGCAGAATATTCGCTGTCTGAAAGCCACTCTTTAACTTTAGCCGGACCTGCGTTGTATGCCGCAATAACCTCGGCCCTTGTGCCGAATTGCTCTGTTAAATACGAGAGGTAGTAAATGCCGCATCTAAGATTTGTTTCTGGGTCGCAAAGCAGGTCGTCGGACAGTTCCTTGCCGTAAATTTTTGAACACAGCCAATTGTATGTGTCATCGGTCAGCTGCATAAGTCCTCTTGCACCTGCTGCCGATTCCGCCGAGGGGTCAAAGTTGCTTTCGCACTTTACCATAGCATAGCAAAAGGCAATATCAACGCCGTAATCTTTACTGTATTTTTCAATATATTCTGAATACTTTGTGGGATAGATCTGCTTGCCGATATACGCAAACAGCTTGTCACCGAGCAGCAGTAAGGCAACAATAACTAATATGAGTGCTGCAAGCTTGCGAAATATTCTGCCGCTGAGAGTTGATATTATTCTCAAGTTGCCGCCTCCGTTTCAAGCAAAAAAACTTTTAAAAAGCTTATCACATTCTTTCTGAAAATCCTGTTCACTGCCGTCGTTTATTAAAATGCAGTCGCAATGCTCTAAGTAAAAATCGTCGCTTTTACCGGCATTCATTCTAAGCTCTGCCGCGTCCTTTGTAATGCCGTCGCGATTCATAATCCTTTTAAGCCTTAGTTCTTTCGGCGCCAAAACGCCTATTATCTTGAAGCAAAGGCTGTCTGCCTTTGCTTCAAACAGCGTAGGTGCGTCAAGTAAAATAAGTTTTGCGCCGTCGCTTTCAAGAACCGCAATTTTTCTTGCAATAAGATTTTTGATGTACGGCAACATAACACTGTTAAGCTTTTTTGTGCATTCTTGATTTTTAAAAGCGGCTGCCGCCAGCTTTTTGCGATCAAGACTGCCGTCTTTATTCAGCACATTGCCGAATTCAAAACATATTTTTTCAAGCAGCGGTGAGCCTTTTTTTACAGCCTCGCGTGCTGCAAGATCTGCGTCTATAATCTTAAATCCAAACGCTTCGGCTGTGCGTGAAGCCGTGGATTTTCCTGCGCCCGTCGGCCCTGTTAAACCGATTACCATATTTACACTACCCTTAAATTACCTCAGCGTCATATCCCGCATCATCAAGAGCGTCTATCATTGCTCTTGTGTCTGCAAGATCACCGTGAGTAACGGTAACCTTTTTAGTGCCGAGATCAACCTCAACACTTTCAACAAATTTAATTTGAGAAAGCGCTTTTTTAACATTTTCTTCGCAGTGACTGCACGCCATTTCGGGAACATACAGCACGGTTTTTGTCAACTCTTTCATTTATGTTTGCTCCTTTTTATTTAAATCTTCTTAATCTTAATGCGTTGCAAAGCACCGAAACCGAGGAAAGCGACATTGCCGCCGCCGCTATCATTGGGTTTAAAAGCGGTCCGCCGAAGGCATAAAGCAAGCCTGCGGCAATCGGGATTCCCGCGGTGTTATATGCAAATGCCCAAAAAAGGTTTTGTTTAATGTTTCTTATCGTGGCTTTTGAAAGCCTTATTGCTTCCGGCACATCACAAAGGTCGGAATGAATAAGCACAATATCCGCCGATTCAAGCGCGATATCGGTGCCGCTGCCGATAGCGATTCCGACATCTGCAACTGCGAGCGCCGGCGCGTCGTTAATGCCGTCGCCGACCATTGCAACCGTCTCGCCTTCAGCCTTGATTTTTTCAACCTCGCTTGCTTTTTTATCCGGCAGCACACCTGCCACAACGTGTTTAATTCCGACTTCGTCTGCAACACTCTTTGCTGTACGCGGATCGTCGCCTGTCAGCATAACTGTTTTAATATTCAGTTTATTAAGACTTTCAATTGCCTTTCGGCTTGTGAATTTTATTGCGTCCGCAACCGCGGCAACGCACAAAAGCTTGCCGTCGTACGCCGCAATAAGCGGAGTCTTGCCGTTTTCGGCAAAATCTGTTGCCGCATTTTCGGCAGCTTTTGTATCAATGCCGTTATCCGTGATAAGTGCACGGTTTCCGATAATGAGGCGCTTTCCGTTAACGGTTGCCGCAACGCCTTTTCCTGTTATACTTTCAAAATCCGATGCGGTGGAATACCGCAGTCCCTTTTCTTTTGCAGAGCGTACAACGGCAGCACCCAAGGGGTGCTCGGAGAACATTTCCGCGCTTGCCAGCATCTCAAGACAGGTGTTTTCATCAATGTCATCAAGCATTGTGATATCGGTAACATACGGTGTGCCGCAGGTAACAGTACCTGTTTTATCAAGCACAACGGTGGTGATTTTGTGTGCGGTTTCAAGCGCCGCGCCGCTCTTTATAAGAATACCTTTTTCGGCACCCTTGCCGGTGCCTACCATAATTGCTGTGGGGGTTGCAAGACCGAGCGCGCAGGGGCAGGCGATAACAAGAACGGAAACCGTTGCGGTGAGAGCCTGCTGTATTCCTGCTCCGCAAAGAAGCCAGATAACAAGCACTGCCGCCGCAATTGCCATAACGGTCGGCACAAATATTCCCGCAACCTTGTCGGCAACTCGAGCAATAGGTGCTTTTGTGCCTTGCGCGTTTTCCACAAGCTCCACAATTCCGGAAAGAACTGTGCCGCGACCGACCTTTTCTGTTTTAACGATAATTGTGCCGCTTTGGTTTATTGTAGCGGCAAAAACCTTGTCGTTCTTTTTCTTTTTAACGGGCAGGCTTTCACCTGTCAGCATAGATTCGTCGATTTCGGAGACGCCGTCCGTAACAACACCGTCAACAGGCACTCTCGCACCCGGTTTAATAATTATAAGGTCACCTGTTTCAACTTCACCCGCAGAAACAACGGTTTCTTTTCCGTCTTTAAGCACAACTGCGGTGTCGGGTACAAGCGACATAAGCTTTTTAACCGCGCCCGAGGTTTTGCCGACAGATACCGCTTCAAGCGTTTTGCCAAGCATTATAAGCGTTAATATAACACCGACAGATTCAAAATAAAGTCCGTGCACTGCATGCATATCGCCGCCCGCAATTTTAAAAACAGAATAAAGGCTGAAACCGAAAGCTGCCGCCGTGCCGATGCTTATAAGGCTGTCCATATTTGGACTTCCCGTTAAAAGCGCCTTAACGCCGACCGTGTAAAATTTATAGCCTGCCGCAATAACCGGCACAGTAAGCGCAAGCTGAGTGAGAGCATATCTCAGCGGAAAATCGTGAGGGGAGATAAAAGAGGGGACAGGAAGACCTATCATCGGTCCCATTGCAAGATAGAGCAGCGGCAGTGCAAACAAAGCTGAAAATCCAAGCCTTATCCATCGCTTCTTAAGTTGCTTTTCAGCGTTGTTATCGTCTTTGCCGCGATAGACCTTTGCACCGTATCCGGCTTTTTTAACGGCGTTTATAATCTGCTCCGCCGTAACACTGTTGTCTGTTTCGGCTGTCAGCCGTGCCGCAACCAAATTGACGTTGCATTCGTTAACACCCGGTAACCTTGCCACAACCTTTTCAACCCTTGCTGAGCAGGCGGCACAGGTCATTCCCGTTATTTTAAATTCCTGTTTCATTTTGTTTTCCCCCTCCTTCTTGTATTTGCTGAAGAATTTTATTTTGAAGTCGTTTATTTTAAAAAGCAGCTTTAAAGCAGTTTAACTGTTTGTAACTGCTGACGATGTTGTCGATACCGTGACGCTGTCATCGCTTGCGGCAGTCGGATAGTTTTCCGATTGGTCGGTTTCCTCGGTTGAAAAAATAAGATTATTGTTTTCGTAAATCATAATATTGTCACCGAGCTCGGAAATATAGCTGTTGAAGCGAGACGCCTCTAAATCGCGGCGCACTTCTGTTTTCCAAACAGGCTCGCCGAACGACTCAATATAAACTATATGCCAGCCGTATTGATCGGTTTTTATAAGCGAAACATCGCCCTGCTTTCTGCCGTCATCGAATATCCATTTTTCGATTTCGTCGGCTTTTAGAAGACTGCCCTTGTGCAGATTTTCAAGCAGTCCGCCGTTGTCCTTTGTAGATTCATCACCGGAAAGACTGCTTGCGGCGCTTTCAAAGCTCTCCTTTGAAAATCCGCTTTCTTTAAGAGTTTTAAGACATTCCTCGGCGGCTTTTTTTGCCGATGCGGAATCGCCGTAATCGGAAACGTTAAACTGAATCTGGCGTATATTAACCGCATTGTAGCTTTTTCTTGCAGGCAATGATGTGAGATAATAAATATCATAGCTTGCAGACTGTTCGTTTTTAATAACCGTGCTGTCGCCAACCTTGCGCTCTTCCGAGAATGCCCAGCCCATAGCCTCTGTTTGAGAATAGGATACGTCGGTAATAACACAGTTTTTCTTAATCTCTTCAACCTTGGTTTTAAGCTTTTTGCCTTTTAAGCTACCGTTGTCGGCGTAGTAATTTTCGGCATAAGCCCCGATTTCTTCAATAAGCTTTTCAGGCGTCTTTTGAGCCGAAAGCTGCTGTGCTGTTTTGCGTGCGGTCTCCATAGCAGAGTCCGATATATCGGCTGCAGGCACCTGAAAATAGATATAATTAACTGTACAATAGGTTTTCTTTTTTCCGCTTAAATATTTTTCAAGTGCTGCGTCGCCTGTGTCCAGCGTCTTGATGTAATCTGAGTAATATCTCGCAGTAAGGCGCTCAAGCTCCGCACATTTAAGAACGTCATCCTCTGTAACATTCTTTCCGTAATTGGTGCTAAGATACTGCTTTTTTGAAATTCCTTTTTCCTTTGCCGCAACTCCGAGCTGTGTTAAAACTTCCTTTGCTTCGCTTTTTTCGCTGCTTGTAAGTTCTTTTCCGTTTTTCTTTGCATCCTCAAAAACGATAAGGCACTGCGAAAGCTTTTCCTTTGCCGCATTCATAAAATAATCGTACCAAGTGGAAACGCTTGTATCGAGCGCGCATTTTTGTTCGCTTAGAGGCTTTGATGTGTCGAGCCCCACCTTTTCAAGGTATCCGGAATAACTGTTTAAAAAAGAGATATACTGTGAGTTGAAATAATATTCCATCATACCGGCAGTTACGGAGTAGTTTTCAGTATAAATTGCATCCTCGGAGCGGTCGGTTTTCTGCTTTTTGCCGCAGCCCGAAAGCGCCGTCAGCGCAATAAACACGGCAAGTGTTGCCGATAATATCAATTTTGAGTTTTTAAATAGCTTCATTTTTTGCTCCTTTGTAATAAAAGAAAGGCTTAGTTTGCGCTGTCATCGGTCAGGGATGAGTCCGACGAGGTATCGGCAGTCTTATCATAGACCTGTTGGATTTTTGCAAGGTTTCCGTCAACAGTTTTTGTTTCGTATTTCTCTTTGAGATCGGAAAGCTTTTTGGAATAATCGTCACTTTTCATTGTGCTTATAACATCTGCTTTCCAAGCGGCGGTACCGTTTCCTACAAAGTACATAACGTGGTAGCCGTAGTCGGACTCCACAATGTCGGTGTCGCCGGATTTTCTGCTGCTGTCAAATAACCAATCGTTAAAAGAGGTTACCATTTGACCCTGCTTTACGTTTTCGTAAAGACCGCCTGAAAGCAGCGATCCGCTGTCGTCTGTATTGAGCGCCGCGAGCTCGGCAAAGCTCTGCTCGGTTTTTTCGCCGTTGCGCCATTCCTTAAGCAGAGTTTTTGCCTGCTTTTTTGCAGCTTCCTTGTCATCTCCCGAGGACACGAGAATGTGACGCACATTTTTTGTCTCCAAGGTATCCTTTACGGCAGGAGACTGAATATAATAAACATCATAACCGCTGTCGGTTTTAATAACCGTTGTGTCGCCGGATTTTCTGTTTTCCGAAAACAGCCATTCGCCTTCGCTTGTAGATACATCGTAGCTGTCGGTAAAGCTTGCGTTATCAAATTCTTCATTTACTGCGTCGGTGAGCTCAGTGCCCGACTTTTCATTTTTTAACGAGGTTTTAATGTACGCTTTCAGCCTGCTTGAAAACTCATCATAGTTTTTTGCAGCCGCAATATTTGCTGCGGTGTTTTTTTGTGAGCTGCTAAAGGAATACTTGATGTATTCGCACTGCAAAAATGTAGATTTATTTTCGTTAAAATAGCTGTTGATCTGCTCGTCGCCATAGCTTAGCAAAGAGGAGTACTTTGTGTAATATTTGCTTGCAAGCTGTGTTATCTCTAAGCAGCGGCGCACATCCTCTTCATTAACAATGCTGCCGTAGTTTTCTGTTAAATACTCTTTAACGGTTTGGCTGTTTTGCTCGGCTGTACTTTCAAGACCTTTAATTGTTTTTTCAATGTAGTTTTCGTCAGATTTTTCAAGCTTTATTCCTTCACTTTTTGCCGCTTCGCAAAGTGTTACAAGCTCTTCAAGCCTTGATTTTGTGCTATCTGCAAAGTAGTCATACCAGCTTTCATAGTCGGCATCCGTGTAAGGATACTTCTGCTTTTTCAAATCCGTGTCGGCGTCAAAGCCGAGCTGCTCGGCATATTCGCTGTTTTCCGCCGAAAAATTATCAACTGCTGTGTTGAAAAAATACTGTGCCATACTAAGATTTACCGAATAATTTGCCGATTTCACAACTGTTTTTCTTCTTGCAAACCAACCGTTGTTTGTAAAAACCGTGTACAAAACGCTTAGAGCGATAAGCACCGCAAAAAACAGCACCGCAGCAGAGGTAAATATTGCGGCTTTTTTTCTTCTGCGTTTATTTTCATCATTTTCCTGTTGCTTTAAAATAAGTTTTTCGCTTTGTTTTTGCTCATTATTTATCTGTGTGCGTTTGCCTTTTCCCATAACGCAGAACCTCCGAATTAAGCTTAAAAAATATATACATAAATAATAT
>USAR01000007.1 GCA_900552605.1 uncultured Oscillospiraceae bacterium
CATCGGTTGCCATATAAGGTGTGATATAACCGCGATCAAACTGCATACCCTCAACTACCTCTGAGTATGTCTCGGCGGTCTTGGATTCCTCAACTGTGATAACGCCGTCTGCCGTTACCTTTTCCATTGCCTCTGCAACAAGTGTGCCAACGGTTTCATCCTCTGCCGAAATTGTGGCAACACGGGCAATATCGTCTGAGCCCTTAACCTTTTTGGAGTTTGCCTTAACTGCTTCAACAGCAGCGTCAACAGCGGTTTTAATGCCCTTTTTAACAACCATAGGGTTAGCGCCTGCGGCAACATTCTTCATGCCCTCGCAAATAAGCGCCTGTGCAAGCACGGTTGCGGTTGTTGTGCCGTCGCCGGCAATGTCATTTGTTTTTGTTGCAACTTCCTTAACAAGCTGTGCGCCCATATTTTCAAACGGGTCGTCAAGCTCAACTTCCTTTGCAATTGTAACACCGTCGTTTGTAATAAGCGGTGCGCCGTATTTTTTATCAAGAACAGCATTTCTGCCCTTAGGGCCTAATGTGACCTTAACAGCGTTTGCGAGCTTATCAACACCTGCTTGCAGTGCTTTGCGAGCGTCCTCGCCGAAAATAATATCCTTTGCCATAATTACTCAATTCCTTTCAAAAACGTATAACGTAAATTATGTTTTATGTGAATTATTCCACAATTGCCAAAACATCGGACTGACGAAGTATACTGTATTCCTCGCCGTCAACCTTGACCTCTGTTCCTGCATATTTGCTGATAAGCACACGGTCGCCGACTTTAAGTGTCATCTTAACCTCGTTGCCGTCAACCACACCTCCGGGGCCTACCGCAACAATTTCCGCAATCTCCGGTTTTTCTTTTGCAGCGCCTGCAAGAATAATACCGCTCTTTGTTTTTTCTTCGGCCTCTATCATCTTGATAACGATTCGGTCAGCTAATGGTTTAATAGTCATTGTGATTTCCTCCGTTTTAATGATTTTCAAGATATTAGCACTCTAATACCTTGAGTGCTAATATATATAATATACCATTTTCAAAAAAAATCAAGTAGTTTTACGAAATTTTTTAAAATTTTTTCCTAAAACTACTTGATTTTATGTTTTTAAAGCAATTTTTATGCGATTTTTATAATGTTAATCGTTTATTTTGAAAAATACATAAACATCTGGCACTTAAGCATACCGTTATAAAGCTTTCGGCGTTTGTCGGCAGGTCTGCCGAAGAGCTTTTCAAAATCATCGTGCGGACTGATTATAAAATACTTTTTTCCGTTCTCTTTTTTAAACAGCTGTCCCATCTCGCGATAAAGCTCTTCAGCCGCAGCAATATCGAGCAGCCTTTCACCGTAAGGCGGATTGGTTATAACAATTGCCCTTTGTTCAGGGCAGTTGAAATCGGAAAGCGGTTTTAACTCGGCGCTGATGTATTTTTCAACACCTGCCTTTTTGGCATTTGCCAAAGTAAGCTCGACTGCGTCGGGGTCAATATCACTGCCGTACGCTTTAAAAGTAATATCGTGCCGCACCTCATCCATTGCGCGCGCACGTTCCTGCTGCCACGCATTTTGAGAAATAAAGCCGTATCGTTCCGCAGCAAATGCACGACGAAGCCCGGGCGCTATATTGGCAGCCTTTAGCGCTGCCTCAATTAGGATAGTGCCGGAGCCGCAAAACGGGTCGTAAAGCACTGTGTCGGGGAAAATTCTCGCAAGGTCGCACATACCTGCCGCCAGTGTTTCTTTAAGCGGAGCCGCATTGGACTTTCTGCGATATCCGCGCTTGTGAAGTCCCTCGCCCGATGTATCGATACTTATTACAGCGTTATTCTTATGAATTGAAAAGCGTACCGCAACAATACTGCCTGTTTCCTCGAACCACTCTATTCCGTATTTTTTTGAAAGTCGCGAAACAATAGCTTTTTTAATTATTGATTGGCAGTCCGGCACACTGTGCAAAGCTGAATCTATGCACCAGCCTTTAACCGGGAACGCATCGTCCTTTCTTATAAACTCCTCCCACGGCAGCGTAGCAACATTGTCAAAAAGCTCCGTAAAGCTTTCCGAATGAAACTCGCCAACATTAAGAAGTATTCTCTCCGCATAGCGCGATCCGATATTTGCGCGAGCTAATATATTTTCATCGCCAGTAAACGATACCTTACCGTTTTGCGCGTTAACATTCTCCGCACCCATTCGGCGAAGCTCTCCCGAAAGCACACTTTCAATTCCGAAAAGGCAGGGTGCTGTAAAACTGAATTTATTCATTATATTGTTATCCTAACCGCCGCCTATGCGACTTTTTAAAAATCTTTATATTACCGTTGTTTCGTGCCTTGTAACGTGGCAGCCGATATTAACCGCAAGCGGCAGTCCCGCAATATGGGTTGCATATGTTTCAACCGCAACGGAAAGCGCCGTTGTCTTGCCGCCAAAACCCTGAGGACCTACATTTGTTTCATTGACAGCCGCAAGTATTTTTCTTTCAAGCTCTGCATAATAAGGGTCGGGATTAGACCTAGAAACATCTCGGCAAAGAGCACGCTTTGCAAGCAGTGCACAAAGCTCAAAATCACCGCCGATTCCCACACCGATTACAAGCGGCGGGCAAGGATTACCGCCTGCTTCTTTAACCGTTGACGCAACAAGCTCGATTATTCTTTCTTCTCCCGACGCAGGGGTAAGCATATAAAGCCTGCTCATATTCTCGCTGCCAAAGCCTTTCGGCGCAACCGTAATCTTCACCCTGTCGCCGCTTACCATACTGAGGTGCAGCACGGCAGGTGTGTTGTCGTTTGTGTTAACTCTTCTTAAAGGGTCTGCTACCACCGATTTACGTAAAAGTCCGTCTGTATAGCCGCGGCTTACACCGCAATTGACCGCCCGGTTTAAAGGCTTACCCACAAGGTGTACATCCTGACCAAGCTCAATGAACACAACAGCCATTCCCGTGTCTTGGCAAATGGGAACGGAAAGCTCGGCAGCCGCCTCGACGTTTTTCTTAAGGTCGCAAAGAATATCCTTACCCAGCGGCGATGTTTCGTCTTTTTCGGCACTTTCTATTTTGCAAAGCAAATCGTCCGGCAGCACGCGGTTAGAGCTTATGCAAAGCTTTGCCACCGCATCTTCTATAAGCTGTGTGTCAACTTTCCTTAGCATAACTAAAAAATCCTTTCAAAAATTTTCATCGGCAGCATAAGCAGTGCAACAAATGCAGACAAAAATATAAAAATGCAAAAATCAGCAATACGCAAACGCATTACTGATTTTTTAAAAACAGATTTATATTGCCGAACAGACACCGCTGCAATCGACAGCCGTTACAAATCAAACGTCGGCTTAAAAACCGTCGCCCGAGCCGCGGCGAGCACGTTTGGTTTCAAAATTCTTGCGTTTTAAATCGGAAAACTTTTCGTCGCTTGTCTGTTTGAATTTGCTCATCATATCCTCAAAGCTTGCCGGCTCGCTTTTCTTTGAAGTCCAAACATACGACATATCCGGCTTATTGCTGCCGGGTGCCGGACGCGGACGGCGTTCACGCTTAACAGGCTCTTGCGCTTTCTTTATGGAAAGGCTTATTTTGCCGTCATCCGAAACAGAAAGGATTTTCACTTTAACGGTATCGCCTTGCTTTACAAAGTCACTGATATTATTCACGTAGGTTTGTGCAACCTCGGAAATGTGCACCATTCCCGTTTTGTTTTCACCTATATCAACAAAAACGCCGAAATTGGTAATACCCGTAACTTTTCCTTCAACAATCTCGCCTACAACTAACTGCATAATGCTAAGGTTATCCTCCTTGAATCGTTACGGTTTAATTGCCCGTAACGCTTTTATACACATCTTCCTCGGGGAAAACAAACCCCAAACGCTCGCGTGCGGCGTCTTCTATAAAATCGGCATCGTCACCGTTTTCAATCAAATTTGAAAGTCGCTCTATTTCCAGCTTAATTTCCGAATTCTGCTGCTGTTGCTCTTTAAGGGTCTGCTTTTCATTAACAAGCTCAACTTGCAGCTTAATGCAATTTGCAACAAGATACACCGCAAATATCAAAAGCGCAAATCTGAACAAATAGCTTTTCATTTATGTTCGATCCCTTTTTATTATATTCTCTTGCGATTATACAACATCAGCACAGTCAGTTTCAAGAGTTTTTTTATTATTTTTTCTAAATTTCTTAAACTTTTTTTCTTTTTTGTCATTTTTGGGGTGAAAGCTCCTGTTTTTTCTGCTTTTTGCCTTGTTTTCTCTTTTCAAATACAGCTTAAAACAAAGTCTTTTAATTCTGTTAAGCAATCGCAGCAAAGCAAGCAGTACAATCTTCACCGCTTTTTTCACAGGCTTTAAAGCAAGCGAGAAAAGCTTTTTAAAAACAGCTGCAATCGCATTTAAAATCCGTCGGAACAGTTTTGAAAACGTAACACGACAGAAAATGAATCCCAACGCCTCGCCGCAGAAAACATATACTCTCAACACTCCCTTGCAATAAAGCAGCAAGAAACAAAACGACGCAACGCCGCACACAAGAAAAAACGCAACGTCACGAAAGAACACCGGCAGTCTTGCCTTTGACGGCAGCAAAAAGCGAAGCACATCGTAAAACACACAAAACGAAACTCCTATCAGCAAGGAAAGCAAGAATGTTTCTGTTTGTTGCGCATTGCTGAAATCAAGCCGCATTTTCGTTTTACCTGAAAAGCCGCTTGAAAAAGCTGCCGCGGCTTACCTCTCCCGTATAAACCAGTGCGGTTATATTACCTGTTACCAGCATATCTCCCGTTGCCGTTTCAAATGCTTCAACGTGCATATCGCTGCCTCGTATCTCAAGCCGTCCGAGATCGGTTTGAAGGCTTATTGCCTGCTCGTCGAACCCAAGCACCTCGCTTACGCCGCTCATATTAAGACGGCTGCCGTCCTCTAAAAACAAATTCTGCTGTCGTTTAACAGTGCTGTTTTGAGCTGCCATATACTTCACGCCCTTAAAAAATTTATACAGTTAATTTATATTTGTCTCAGCGTGCGTTTATTACAGCAACCCGGCATTTTAAACCGTTAACACTATTTAATGGCAAATCTTAAGGCTAATCCACAATGCGGTACATCTGTGCCGCCTCGTCCTTTTTCGCATATTCGTTAACATTTAATATCTCAGCCTTAACAGTGTGTGTTCCAAAGGAAATTTCAATCACATCGCCGGTCTGAACATTATAAGAAGCGCGTGCCGCCTTGCCGTTAACAAGCACTCTGCCTGCATCGCAAGCTTCGTTTGCAACGGTGCGTCTTTTAATTATTCTTGAAATTTTTAAGTATTTATCCAATCTCATAAGTCTTTCTCCGAGTTTTAAAATTGATGTCGGTAATTAAAACACCGCCGAAGCTAAAGTTACCACACAAAAAAACCGCCCTTGAAAAAACCAAGGGCAGTCTATTAGCTTAAATCAAGCTTATTTAATAGCATCCTTGAATGCTTTGCCTGCCTTGAAAGCAGGTGCCTTTGAAGCAGGAATCTGAATGGTCTGCTTTGTCTGGGGGTTTCTGCCTGTTCTTGCAGGACGATCCTTAACCTCGAAAGTACCGAAGCCAACCATCTGAATCTTGTTGCCGTTCTTAAGCTCTTCTGTAACAGTGTCGATAAACGCTGCAACTGCTTTCTCGGCGTCTTTCTTGCTGATAGCAGCCTTCTCTGCTACTGATGCGATAAATTCAGTCTTGTTCATTTTAATTATCCTCCTAATCATTACAGAAACACGGGATATGCCGTGCCCCGTTCTTTTGTATTCTCCACGATTAAAAGCGCCCGGCGGCAAAGCCGCGCCGAAAAACGGTGCCAATCGTCAAGGACAATATACTTATACCACAATTCGGGCGTAATTGCAAGTGTTCAGCAAAATATTCAGCCTATGCAACGAAAATAAACGCTCCGATTTGTCTAATTTATACAATATTTTGTGAATTTTAACCGCTATACAAACGCATTGCTCACATTCATTTTTGCGTTTTTTGGTGCAAATATCCCCAAAACACCGCATAAAACCACATTTTATTAAGCTGTCTTTGAATGCCGTTGACAACATAACATCACCTTGGTAAGCGGTAATAAATATTTTTGTTGTTCTTTAACGGGTTGCTTTATAACAGACCTGCCTGCGCGCGAGCGACACCGCGGACCGGGGTTGTTCGGCAACAGTTTAGATGACGTGTTAACAAAGATAATTCAAGTGTTAATTGCGCTATATGCGATATCAACAAGCGTGTCCGGCGACGCGGAATTAAGCTTACGATATACCGAAACAGCGTCGTCACCTGCATCGTCGGAAATAAGGCGCAGTGCGGCAAATTCCAAGCCGCACCTTGCCGCAACATAAGCGACGGCAGCTGATTCCATATCGCAAGCTACAGCACCGAAGCGCTCAACCAACTCTTTTCTTATGGCATCGTCGCTTATAAACCGATCGCCGCTTACAACAGCACCTTCTTTAAGCTGAGGATACACGCTTTTAAAGCGTTTTATCCACTCGTCGCTTGCTTTGTATAAATATTGCTGGTTTGGTTTCTCACCGATTTCATACCCGCAAACCGTAAGGTCAAAATCGTGCTCGCAAAGCGTGGTTGCCGCAACTATATCTCCTATTTTTACCCCCGACATGCCGCCCGAAAGACCAAAGCTTACAAGTGTATCGGCGCCGCTTTCCGCAAGGAATGCAGCTGCCGCCGCTGCATTGACTTTGCCTGTTCCGCAAAGCACTGAGCGCACCGTAACGCTGCCGTTGTCGGTTGCTGCTGTAAACTCGTGTCCGATAAGTCCGTGAATCGATATTGCCTTTCCCGAAAGCTTTTTTGCAAGAGCTTCAACAGGAACATACTCGTCGTCATCGGCAATGACCCAACCTATTATTTTGTCATTCATTAAAGCTCCTTGCCGCAGTTGCTGCAAAACTTAGCAGTGTCGGAATTAACACAGCCGCAGCTGCACACAACCTTGCCCTTTGTATCGGCAATTTTCTTTTCCAGCTCTTTAAGCTTTTGCTTTTGGTCGGTTATCTCCGCTGTAAGCTCCTCAACGGCAACTGAATTATCTTCGTTATTAACAATTGAAAGATAGGTGTATTGACCGAGCAGCTCGTAATTTTTGCGAATTGCGGATTTCATTGATGAAACAGAGAATTTTAGCTTCTGAACCTCAATAAGGTCTGTTGTAGCCCTGCCTGTTTCGCCGATTATCTCGCGTGCTTTTGTGATTGTGTCCTCAAATACTCCCATTGTTCATTCTCCTTTTTTATTCATATTTTCCACCGCGCATAAATTCACGTAAAAGTGAATCCTGCGGGACAGCAGACATATCGATTGCGTCGGAAAGCGACATTGCCGCAATTATTTTTTCAACGCAGCCATAGTTATCAACATCGCTTTTTAAGCGACAAAGCATATCGTACATAATTGTTTTGAAAACGCAAATCTCATAGTCGTGAAACGATGAAATCTCCGCGTCTGCATAACTCCTGAAAGGACATAGATACGCGTCCTCGCCCTTAACAACCCCCGTCCACATATTAAGACTGCGCTCCGGCGGAGAATTGCGATATATCATATCTCGTGAAATGCGGCGCATCAAGCGGATGTTTCGACTGTCAAGCAGCACATTGGCCTCGCTGTCTTTATAATCGGCACCGACGCTTATATAAACACCGTAAAGCTTTTCTTTCGGCAGCAGCTCGGTTATTTTCGGATTGAGAGCGTGCAGCCCTTCAACAATAACCACTCCGTCCTTGCCGGGATTTATTTTTCTGTAATTCCCCTCGCGGCATTTTTTGCCGAAGTTAAAAACAGGCAGCTCTGTTTCTCCTTTTTTAAGCAGCTGCAAAAAGCAGCTTGTAAGATCATCTATCTCAAGTGAATCCACACTTTCAAAATCCAGCTGCCCATACTCGTCACGCGGCAGCCTTTCGCGGGATTTGTAAAAATCGTCAAGCGACACCGTTTCGCACGGCTTTGAAAGGTCGCGAAGATAGTCGCACAAAATTTTAGCCGTGGTTGTTTTTCCAGAGCCGGAAGGCCCTGCAAGCAGCACTATGTTAATGCCGAGTTTCTTTATTTTTTCAGCTTCACTCTTTATTCTTTGGTGATATTCTCTTTCAACGTCTGCCACAAATTCGGCAGAGCCTTGTCGTATCTTCTCATTTATCTTCTTAATCTCCGTTATCATAAAAGCTCAGTATTCTCTCCTTTCTCTTGATCTGTTCGTCAAATCGTTCTATATATTCATAAGGATATTTAAAATTATATATTCGTTCAATCTCGTTTTTATGCGGAGCTTTAAGCTTTGTAACTGCAGAGCCGCCGCACGCAAGAATCGAGTGAGTTTCGTCCATAATATATACGTTGTAAAGTCCCTCAAAGCCTCGCTTCGCATATCCTACATTTTCAAGATTGCCCACCATCTTGCTTTGCCTGTACATATAGTATGGCATTAGCTTGTTCTCTTTAAGCAATTTACTGCCGATATCAAGCATCCTTGCCGTTTCATCGCCGCGCTTTAAAAGTGCTCTTCCGTCGTTTTCGGAAAGATTTGCCGAGCGCTTTAAACAAAGCGTGTGCACAGTAACGCTTTCCGGATCAAGCTTTAGAAGCTCGGTAACACTGTTTAAAAAGCTCTCCGGATTATCGGAAGGAAGTCCGGCTATTAAATCCATATTTATGTTATTAAAGCCTGCTTTTCTTGCGGCGTAAAATGCATTTACCGTCTGCTTCGCCGTATGTCGTCTGCCGATTGTCTTAAGCACTTCATCGTTCATCGTCTGCGGATTAACGCTTATTCTTGTTGCACCGCACGACTTTATTGCCGCCAGCTTTTCTTCTGTTATGGTGTCGGGTCTTCCGGCTTCCACGGTAAATTCACGCATTGTGCTTAAATCAAAGCTGCTTTTTATAGCCTTCATAATGCTTTCCAGCTGCGTTGCGCTGAGAGTTGTGGGAGTGCCGCCGCCGATATAAACGGTTTCAAGCCTTAATCGAAGTTTTCTTGCAATTTCACCCGTCAGTTTAATCTCTTTACAAAGCAGCTCGACGTACTTAGGAATAAGCTTTTCCGCATGCTCTACGGAATGGGAAACAAATGAACAATACGAGCACCTGCTCGGGCAAAACGGTATGCCTACATAAAGGCTGAAGGAATCCGGCTTTGACAAAGAAATAATCTGTTCCTCTCCCTTTATCGCAGCACGGCAAAGCTCGGTTTTTTGAGGTGTTACAAGCAGCTTGGATCTAAAGTACTCCTCTGCCTTTTGCTCGCCCAAAAGCCGCTGCTTTTGCAAGAAAAGCTTTGCGGGACGCACTCCTGTAAGTATTCCCCATGGAGATGAATAGTTTAATATTTTTGAAAAACAGCGATAAACAATTGCCGCAGTTTCAAGTTGCTCTTCTTTTTCCTCCGAGTCCGTGATCACGTTTGAAAACTCTGCGGTATCACCGCCGAGTGTAAGACTTGCTGTGGTTTTATTGTCGTCCTTGGTAATTAAAAGCTCGCAATCAGAGCTCGGCTCGTTCAAAAATTCAAAGCTTTCAAACGGCAAAAATATTCTGCCGAGCTTTTCGATTTCGTAGGGTTTAATATTTGCGTTGCTGTATATTTTCATAGCTCATTAAAATAAGGATTGGTTTGTTTTTCGTAAGAAAGCCTTGTGCTCTCTCCGTGTCCGCAATAAATTGTATAATCGCCGCTCAATGATGCAAGTCTTTGCAAAGACGAAATCATCTGTTCACCGCTGCCTGTAATAAAATCAGTCCTGCCCACACTGCCGCAAAACAGCGTGTCGCCGCTGAACATAATATTTTCAAAAATATAACAAACGCTTCCGTCGGTATGTCCCGGCGTGTGAAGAACCCTTATTTCCTCGTTTGCAAACATCAACCGACTTTCATCCTCGACGGTTATATCGGCAGTAATTTGCGGCTGCTCTATCCCTGCCATATCGCAAAGGCTGTATGAAGGGTCTGTCAATCCGCTTTTATCAAGAGAACATACAACCACCTTTGCATTCCCGCAAAGCTTTTTTGCGGCGTTAACCCCGCAAATGTGGTCATAATGGTCGTGAGTAAGCAAAAAATACCGCACACGTTCACCGTTACGCTTCAGATAATCCTCAAGCTCGCGCGTAACCGAGCCGATATCAACAAGTGCAATGTCGTTTTCGCTTTCAAGCGCGTAAGAGTTGGCGCAAAAACCGACAGGCTCAAAGAACTTTACGTTTGTGCTCATTGCTTTTTCCTCCAAAT
This sequence comes from uncultured Oscillospiraceae bacterium, assembly GCA_900552605.1. Lineage (GTDB taxonomy): Bacteria > Bacillota > Clostridia > Oscillospirales > Acutalibacteraceae > UMGS1532. The sequence goes on from USAR01000007.1 coordinate 10,272, forward strand.
ATCAGTGTCGTAAACAATGGTAACGGGACCGTCGTTTTTTATATTACACAGCATATCGGCCCCAAAGCATCCTGTTTCAACACGGCTTATTCCAAGATTTTTAAGGCTTCTTACAAAGTGCATATAGATACGGTTTGCGCTTTCGGGCTCCATTGCATTAACAAAAGACGGGCGATTTCCCTTTTTAAGATCGGCGCAAAGAGTGAATTGCGAAACTGCAAGCACCTCGCCGTTTATATCTTTAACAGAAAGATTCATCTTGTCGTTATCATCACAAAAAACGCGTAATGCGGCACATTTTGCGGCAAGCAGCTCCGCCTCTTTTTCTGTGTCGCCGTCTGTCACGCCAAGCAATATAAAAAGCCCTCGACCGATTTTTCCCACAGTCTCATCTGCAACCGTTACCTCGGCATCTGCGACTCTTTGAACAACCGCTTTCATTTTTTGCACCGCCTTTTTATTGTTTTTCTTTAGTCTTGCTTATCTTCTTTCCGTCAATCGCGATTATTACACCGTGTTTCAGTTGCCGACGCGGTCAACACGCAGCACACCGTTTATCTTTTCAAGCCGCTTGCAGATATTCTTAATATGCTCAACACCCTCAGCACCTACGGTGATATCAATTGCAGAGCCGCCGTTCGGAGTAGGTCTTGCGTTAACAGCGTGCAGGGGTATGCGCATACCGGCAACAGCAAGAGAAATATCGGCAAGCAGGGTTGGTCTGTTAATACAGCTTAAACGCAGGTTGCACTTAAAGTATGTGCTCTTGCCCTTTGCCCAACCGGCTTTGACCCAACGCTCAGGCTCCTCACACTTTGAAATATCAGCAGGCACGTTGCTGCAATCACGCTTGTGAATAGAAACTCCGTGACCCCTTGTGATAAAGCCTATTATATCGTCGCCGGGAATCGGGTCGCAGCACCTTGAAAGCTTGATAAGGCAATTATCAATACCCTCAACATAAACACCGTCGCCCGACACGGTGCGCTTGGTCTCGGTTACAATATCATCGAGAGTTTTAACCTCGTTTTCCTTATATTTTCGGTTATAATCTTCTTTAATTCGCGGCATTATTCTTGAAAGCTGAATACCGCCGAAGCCGAGAGAAGCATAAAAATCGTCTGCCGTGGCACAGTTCTGGCGATGGGCAATATCGTCTATAAACTCTGCCATATCGCCGTCGTTTAGCTTTATGCCGTTTCTTGAAAACTCGCGCTCAATTTCCGCCTTGCCGTTTTCAATGTTTTCTTCTCTGCGTTCCTTTTTAAACCAAGAGCGAATCTTGTTTCTTGCCTGGCTTGTTTTTGCAACATTGAGCCAATCGCGGCTCGGGCCGTGACCCGGCTGATTTGTGGTTAAAATTTCCACTATCTCGCCCATATTTATAACGTGGCTTAAGGGCACTATCTTGCCGTCCACCTTAGCCCCGACCATTTTCTGCCCAACCGCCGAATGTATGGCATAAGCAAAGTCAATAACAGTTGAGCCTGACGGCAGGTTTATAACGTCGCCTTTCGGAGTAACGGCAAAAACATCCTCTTGCGACAAATCGTTTTTAATTGTCTGAACAATATCTTCGGCGTCGTCCGCCTCGCGCTGGGTTTCCAAAATCTGTCTTATCCAGCCGAGTCGCTCTTCAAGCTTTGCGTCGCTGCCCTGTATTCCCTCTTTGTATTTCCAGTGTGCGGCAATACCGTATTCCGCCGTGTGGTGCATTTCCCAAGTGCGTATCTGCACTTCAAAAGGCAGCGCCTCTCTGCCGACTACCGTGGTGTGAAGAGACTGATACATATTCGGCTTCGGCATTGAGATATAGTCTTTAAATCTTCCGGGAATCGGCTGGAACATATCGTGAATAACACCGAGAATATTATAGCAGTTTGCAACAGTGTCGGTAATAATCCGCACGGCGTAAATATCATATATCTCATCAAAGCTCTTGCCCTGTATATACATTTTGCGATATATGCCGTGAATTGATTTGATTCTTCCCGTCAGCGTAATGTTAGGTACATACTGTTTAACGCGCTTTTCAATGCGCTCGCTGATGGATTTTAAAAACTGCTCTCTGTGGCTTTTATGGGAATCAAGCAACTGCTCTATTTCGTGGTATGCAATCGGATCAAGGTGAGCAATCGCGATATCCTCAAGCTCCTCTTTAACCGCGCTGATACCGAGTCTGTGTGCAATAGGAGCGTAAATTTCCAAGGTTTCAACGGATTTTTCCAGCTGTTTATCACGGGACTGTGCGTCTATCGTGCGCATATTGTGCAGTCTGTCGGCAAGCTTTATGATGATAACTCTGATATCCTTTGCCATAGCCATCATCATTTTTCTTACATTTTCGCTGAGCTGCTGCTCGTGAGTTACAAGAGGCATCTTACCGAACTTTGTAACACCGTCAACAAGCTCTGCAACATCTTCGCCGAATTCCGATTTTACCTGCTCTAACGTTACATCGGTATCCTCAACAACATCGTGCAGAAGCGCCGCCTCAACGGATTCCGAATCCATACCGAGCTGCACCAAAATGCAGGCAACCGAAAACGGGTGCATATAAAAAGGTTCACCGGAAAGCCGCTTTTGACTGCCGTGTGCCTTTTTGCAAAAATCATAGGCACGGCGAATGTTGGGCAGGTCGTATTTAGAACTCTGCTCCGCCATAAGCTTTTCAAGCTTTTCAAAATTGTTCACTTAATGTCGCCTGCCTTTATGCGTTTTAATTCTTTCATTATTTCAGCGTTTTCAACAGATGTTTTTCCCGCATCTTTAACAATATTATATTCACAGCCGCTATTATTTACAAGGCCTAACTGCATAAAAGCTTTAAGAACGACCGCTATTTTGCCGACGCCCATATCGTGCAAATGCGCAGATATCGCGTCAAAGCTGTTTGCGCAGCCTTCAAAACAGAGATATGCATATACGCGTTTAAAATCGTCGCGATTAGGCTCTAAAAGCTCGATGTCATCTGAAGCAGCATTCCCGAGACTCAGTCTGTCAAAAGCAAAAAGCTCGCTGTAATACTTTTCGTCGTCAAGACCTGTCGGGCGTATATCCTGTGCAACAATGTCCAGCGTACCGACTTCAAATGTGCTCGGCTTTATATCAAAGGCTATGTCGATATAATTGCCGACGGAAAACAGAAAATTTACCGTACCGTATTTAAAGCAGAGCACCGATATCTTTGTCTTTTGAAATTCAACCAGCAGCTTTACGAACTTACCGAATTTAAGCGGAATTATTTGCAATATCTTTGCATTTTTAATTGCAAACAACGGCTTGTGATTACCTGCACCGAACGGTGCCAAGCCCTCTATCTCGCGGCAAAGCTCAATTCCCTTTCTGCCGAAATATTCTTTTCCCAAAACGCAATCTATTTCAATCGTCGGAATGCACGGCTCACAAGCCGAGGCATATTCATAAAGCTTTTCCGAAAAGGCGCCGAGCTGCTCTCTTTTTACCGTCACGCCTGCGGCAAGCTCGTGCCCGCCGAAAACCACCGTGTGCTCCTTTGCAAAGGTTATGGCGTCAAAAAGAGAAAATCCCCTGATGCTCCTGCCTGAGCCGTGAAACGAGTCGCCGCTGCCGCTTAAAAGTATGCAAGGCTTTGAATACTTCTCGCAAATCCTTGAAGCAACAATTCCGATAACTCCGAAGTGCCAATCGTCTTTTTCTGCAACTATTATTCCGTTGTATTTAAGACCTCTGCTTTCAATTATCTCAACCGCTTCATTATAAATTTGCTCGCAAAGCTCTTTTCTGTTTTCGTTTTCCGCCAAAAGCTCACGCGCTAAAGCCTCGGCTTTTTCCTTGTCGTTACAAAGCAACAGCTCAACCGCCCTTCGGCTGTCGCCCAACCTGCCCGCGGCATTTATGCAGGGTGCAATTTTAAATCCGATGCTTTCTGAGGTTATCTCATCTCCATTGTTTGCAAGTCTGTTAAGCTCGGAAAGCCCGCACCCGATGTCCGCATACCCGGGTTTTGTTCCAAGCTGGCACATTCTGCGGTTTATGCCGAGCAACGGCACAACATCTCCGACAGTGCCCACGGTTACAAGCGTCGCAAAACGACGAATCATCTCCTGTTCTTCTCTAATGCCCCTTAAGCCAATGTTAAGTGCAAAGCACAGCATATACGCAATGCCTGCTCCGCAAAGATTTTCATATTCGCTTGTATCATCCTCGCGATGTGGGTCGACGATCGCGGCGGCTTTGGGCATCTCCTCTTGCGGGAGATGGTGGTCGGTTATAACAACCTTCATACCAAGACTGTTTGCAAGCTCGGTTTCCTCAACCGCGGCAATTCCGTTATCAACCGTAACAATAAGCTTTGTTCCGTTTTCATAAAGCATGTTTACAGCGTCGGAGTTCATTCCGTAGCCCTCGGTCAAGCGATCGGGTATATAATATTCCACATTATCCGTTATATCTCTTAAATATGAGTAAAGCAGTGCTGTCGCGGTGACACCGTCGCAATCGTAATCGCCGAAAACGGTTATTTTATCTTTATTTTTAACAGCGGTATAAATTGACTTAACCGCTTTTTCCATATCCTTTATTTCAAACGGACGGCAGCTCTCATATGGGTCGGCGAACATAAAGTCTTCATAAGTCACAAGGTCGGCAATACCGCGCACGGAAGCAACCGTTGCGGCTGCACGGTCAATTTCAAAAACCTCCGAAAGCAGTTGTGCTTCTTGTTCGTTTTCTTGCTTTATTATCCAGCGCTTAAAACCCATTTGTTCACCACCTGTTTAGGATTTTTATAATTTACCATTTGATTGTTTTGCAGTTTTTAAAAAAGTCGAAAGCTCTAAGCTCAGCCCTGTGCTTTGCATTGCTTTTTGCGCAAACACCACAATAAATCGACAGTAATGCCCCATTTTCCGGTAATAATATGTTATTGTAACACATTTTTCTTTTTTACACAAGAGATGTATCGGTATGATTTTCACATTTTTGTTTTCTCATATCGATTTTATGTACTGTCACGCTCTTTTTAAAGCGGCAACGTTTTTTATAAAACATCGGTTAATTTAATTCGGTTTTTGAACGATAGCTTTTAGCTTTAGTCGGCGCGTTTTTGTTAATAAGGTTATAATTGCGTTTATTTTTTAAAAAATCGGTTTGATTTATGTCTTGACGTCAAATGATTTACAATTCTATAATCCTCAGCTATACTTTTAAGATTTAGGCACCCCTTCTGCCGTTATCAAGCTGCAACAAGCACCCGTTTGCGACATAATTTTGGTTGCCGCAGACGGGTGCTTGTTTTGTTTTTTTTACACATCAATTTAAATGAAAATTTTTCAACCGATAATACGCTGTGTCTTTCCTTTGCCGTTAGTTGTATTTCTGACGGCATTGTGGTTTTCTTCCTTGCCGCAAGGCTGTAAGATACATCTTTTGGCAACGTGCCTAATCAACATAAAAGCTTAAGTTAAGCTCTTATTTTGCACTAATCGCAATCCTCTTGCAATGCCGTCCTTATCACCAGATTCAGCACATTGCAAGCGCAGCGCTGTGCAACCGCTTTCGGAATTTCGCCGCTTTCCATACCCTTTAAGTACTCGCTGTTTTTAAGCCCCGGCATAACAAGGTCGCAGCCGGCGTTCGGCATAAGTATTGCGGAGCTTTTTGCGCACCAATCGGTCATAACGCATCCGTCATATCCCCACTCGTCACGCAGTATAGCGGTGTTGAGGTCATAGCTGTCGGAAGTGTATTCGCCGTTAATCTTGTTATATGAATTCATAACGGCAAGCGGATTGGATTCTTTTACGGCAATTTCAAAGCCGCGCAAATAAATCTCTCTTAAAGCGCGCTCGGAAACCATACTGTCGCTGTCAAAACGGAACTGCTCGGCATTGTTAACCGCAAGATGCTTAACCGTTACATAGTGACTGCTGCTTTTGCCGTTTTCAAGCGTTTGCACACCGCGCACGGTTGCAGCCGCCATTAAACCGGACAACAGCGGATCTTCC
>USAR01000008.1 GCA_900552605.1 uncultured Oscillospiraceae bacterium
ATTAAAGAATACTCTTAATATATTCCGAAAGAACTTTTGCCGCAGCAATATCTCCCTCAACCGTCGGGTGATCACCCCAGCCGTCATTATTGGTCGGCAATCGGCAATAGCCTGCGTTATAGCCGCTTGAAGAAAGCTCCGCCGCAACCTCACGGTAAACATCGTCCATATAGTTTTCCCTTGTCATCATACCAAAAGCAAAAACTATTTTTACTTTGCTTCCGTTTTTCTCAATAATGGTTTTTGAAAAATCCTGCAACGCTTTTTTAAACTCCGCTTTGCTTTTTTGTTCGTCACCGTACTTAGCCCTTAAAACGTTATAGTCATTTGTGCCGAGGTTAACAACCACAACATCTGCCTTGCGTGTAAAATCGTACGCTGACGGATTATAGCTGCTCTCTGTATAGTTGAGATATACTTTCGGTATGCAAGCACGCGACGCACTATCGTCAATGAGACTTGCACCGCCCTTTGCCATAAGCGCCCAATCAGCGTTAAGGGTCCTTGCGGTTATTGTGCTGTATGCCATAAAGCTGTTGTCCATACGTCCGCTTTTAACATTGCCCTTAACCATATTACCGACGCCGCAGGTTATAGAGTCGCCTGCAAAATCAATAAGCAGCTGCTTGTTTTCCGGTGCGTTTAAAACCTTGCCGTTAAGCCTTATTCCGAAAAGCTCCTGTATGCTGTCGCCCGTTGTTCCCTGACGGTATATCTCCACAGTATGAATGCCGCGCGGCAGGTTTTCGGCAACAACAAATTCACGATGCAAATTGTAATCGTCACCGAGATATAATTCGCTCTCCTTTCCGTCAACAATAACAGTAAGCCACACCTCTTGCAATGTGCTGTAACGCTTTGATTTGATATCAAGCGAAACATCGCCGCAAGCATTGACTTTAAACTGCACTCCGCAGCCTGCCATATCCATAAGCAGCGCCTTGCGATTCACCGAGCTCCGGTCGGTATCGTTAATAAGAACCTCTCTGCCCATAAATTTGTGCTCGGCACTGTCGATGTTTATATATTGCTCGGCGTAGCTTTCAAGCACGGTGTCATCAAGCATTTTATATCTTACAAGTGCAATATCGGAAACGGTAATTTTGCCGTCGCCGTTGTAATCCGCTGTGAACAGCTCTTCTTCGTCTGCGCTTTGCTTTATAATATCGTCAACCGTTTTAACAATATCGGAAACAGTGATGCTGCCGTTTTTATCGGCGTCGCCGCAAAGCACTACTTTAAGCTGTCCTCTATTTTCACCGTTCCTACCGATTATCGCAAGCTCCATATCAGGCTTTATAAGCTCGTTTTCCGCCACTGTTCTGCCCTGCTCGGTAAGTGTCAGCGAATGCCAGGGATTGCCGAAACCGAAAAGCAGCTCGTTTGCCGTTGTGCCGTACGGCACTGCGATTTCACCAAGCTTACGACTTATAGTAAATTTCGAATCGATGTAATCGGTCGGAACTTGCTTATAGTTTGCCGAGATGGTGCCCTCCGACGTTATAGGCAAGGTTATGGTTGAAACATTCTTTTTGCGAAAAGTTTCAACGCCTTTGGTAACAATAGCTCCGTTAACCGTCCAATTATCAAGCACATAGCCTTCCTTGCAGTATGGTGCGGAAAATGTTTTTATCTCGCCGTCCATTGCTCTGCCGCTCTCGTTCAAAAAGCCGCCGTCGGAAGACACTGCTGTATAGTTATAATATGCGCAATCGTATTCGCCAAAAACCGCGACCTCGCCGATTCTTGTATACGATGCATTTATATTAACACCGGATTTTACAAAATCCTCAAGCACCACCTGACGAAGTATTCTGATTCCGATAAACTGCGCCCTTGTGTTCTCCGGCATTACAAAGGCTTGATGCTGAGGTGCGCTTGCGTTCTCGTAACTGAATTTTAGATTAGAGTCGGAATAAAGATCCTCTGCACTGTCGGACAGATAAACGTTATATTTCCAAGAGCGCAATGCTTTAACCTGCGGCTGTGCAACGAAAAGACGCTTTAGCTTTGTCGGGTGCAGCAAGCTCACGGTTAAATCCGTTGTGTCATCTGTATAAGCAACAGTGCCGTTTTGTTCTTTCAATCCTGTCACTTGACCTGCCGCACCGTAAATGCTCGTGTCGCAATGCGTATTTGAATCACCGTCAAAAAGCAGGTTATCGTTGTAAATGCTGCCCTCGGCAGGTGAAAGGTCGCTGCCGTTTTGCACACCGTCAAGCGAGACAGTGCCCGGTGTACCGAGAGTTTTTGAAACGGTATATTTATAATTGCCGCTGTATGTCAGGTTGCTCTCTGTTTTCAGTTCGTCCAAGCACTTTTTAATTTCAATAGGGTCGGTGTATCCCACATTACTGTAATCGTATTCGCCGAAAACCGCAATTTCACAAAGTCTTGCATACGCCGCCGAAACGTCGATTTTAGCGTTTATATAGTCCTCCAAAACAATACCCCGTAATATTCTTATTCCTACAAACTGCGCCTTTTTACTCTTAGGCATTTGAAAGGTCTGATATCTGTCGGCATTGGGATTATCGTATGAAAACGCAAGATTGCCGCTTTCATACAAATTGTCCGCTTTATCGGAAAGATAGATGTCATATTTCCAAGAGCGCAGCGCCTTGCCCGTCGGCTGCGCCAAAAAAAGCTTTTGTATATCTGCAGGATAACAAAGACTTAATGTAATATCAATGCAGTCATCTGTATAAACCAGCGTATCATCCTGCTGCTTTGCAAAAAGTATCCACTTGTTTTCACCAAAGGAATTTATATCGCAGTGAACCTCGATGTCCCCGTCAAAAAGCTTTTCATAATCGAAAACCCTTCCCCATTTTGCAGGTTCGCCGTCACAAAGGCCGCCGACATTAAAAGTGCCCGGCTGACCTGCTGTTGCGGAATATTCATAGCTGAAATTGGCGGAATATGTAAGGTTTCTCGCAGTTTTAAGCTCTGATATACAAGACTGCGCATTGGTTTCGCTTACAATTTCACTTAATTCCGGAGCCCCTGCCGCAAGCGATGAGAGCGGCAAAGCACCAAACAAGAGAATAAATGAAAGAGCAGATGAAATTAGTTTTTTTAAATAACAGTTCAAGAAATGCTCCCCCTTTCTTTTTATAATTATATTGTATGTTGAAAACGCGGTTAAAGCAAAGAGTTAATTTATATCTTTTTATAGTCATCTTTCATAACAGCTCACCGATTTTTAAAATTTTTTCACTGTGGTGTTGAAAATTTGCTGCAATATGCTATAATTATAAAAGCAAAGGTGCTTAAGTCTGTAACGGCTTTAAGCGCTTTTTTTATTTTGAAAGGGAAATGCTTTATGAAACCGATTATAGGAGTAACTCCGCTTTATGACAGTGAAAAGGACTCGCTTTGGATGCTGCCGGGTTATATCGAGAGACTTAAAAGTGCAGGTGCGTTGCCGATTATTTTGCCGCCTATATGCGACGAAAATGATATTGAAAGCCTTTTTGCAATATGCAGCGGTTTTTTGTTTACAGGCGGTCAGGATGTATCTCCCGATGTTTACGGAGAAGAAAAAAAGCCGTTTTGCGGCGAAACCTCAAAAATGCGCGACGAGCTTGAAAAAAAGCTGATTGAAATCGCTGTGAAAAAAGACATACCTGTGCTTGGTATCTGCCGCGGTTTGCAGTTTATAAACGCCGCTCTCGGCGGCACATTGTGGCAAGACCTTGAAACAGAGCTTAAAACGCAGGTGGAGCATCATATGTCTCCGCCGTATGACCGCGCTGTTCACACTGTGAAAATATGAAATGACTCACCGCTTGAAGCACTGCTCGGCAAAGAGGAGATCGGGGTTAACAGTTATCACCACCAAGCGGTAAAGACGCTCAGTCCGCTTTTAAAGGCTGCTGCGGTAAGCAAAGAAGACGGCATTATTGAGGCTGCGTTTATGCCGAACAGGCGATTTTTGCTTGCGGTGCAGTGGCACCCCGAGTTTTCGTTTAAAACAGATGAAAACAGCCGCAAAATTTTCTCAGAGTTTATCGGCGCCGCCGCCAAGTATGCCGAATCAAAAAAATGACAGTTTCGTCTGCTGTCACTTACATAAAAAACAACTGTTTTGCTGAAAATGCAATACAGTTGTTTTTGTAATTCCGTATATATCGGCAGTGCCGGTAAAGCACTGACAGAAAACTTATTAAAACAGCTTTGCGTTGGGCTCGCCCTCAACTCGGTTGTGATTGTAAAGCCTTACGTTGTCAAGCGCCCACTGACGTGATGAAAATGCGTCCTCGTTAAGACCGCTGACAGCGTGTGCGATTTCATAAACACGTGAGTCCAAAAGGTCAAGCTCGCTTAAAAGCATTGCTTCCAAAAACATCGGGCGCACCGCTGCGCCGTATTCGGGATTGCCATGGTGCGAAAGAATCATATGTTCAACAAGCATTGTTGTCTTTTCGGAAATGCCAAGCTCCTTAGCAACTCCGTCAACCATCATCGCGCCCATAGGGATATGACCGAGCAGGTTGCCTTTTACGGAATATTCCTCAACCAGACCTATTTTATTAAGGCTGAATTCCGAAATCTTTGCAATATCGTGCAGCATTGCACCTGCAATAAGCAGCTCACGATCCGCAAACGGATAAACATTACAAACACCCTCGCACAGCCTTACAATTGAAAGAACGTGATAAAGCAACCCTCCGCGTACGGCGTGGTGCAGCTTGAATGCTGCAGGCACCGTTAAAAGGGCTTCTTTATTGCGGCTGTATATTGTAGTAACAAGCTTTTTAAGCTCCTCGTCCTTAAACGAACTTGCTATATCAAAAAGTGTCGCATACATCTGCTCGCCGTTATATTCCGTTCCGGGCACAAAATCATTAACACTGACGCCGTCGGCGGAGGTTACAGGACGTATTTTTTCAATTTTAAGCTGATCAACGCCGTTATACGGTGAAATGCTGCCGCGAATCTTAACAAGGCTCCCGGCAGGGTAAACGTCTTTTTCAGCCTCTGTGCAGCTCCAATATTTCGCGTTCATCTCTCCGCTTTTGTCGGCAACTGTGATGTCGAGATATTTCATACCCTTTGCCGTGGTTTTAAGCTCCACTGTTTTAAGCAGGCAATAACCCTCAACATAGCCACCGCCGATATTATTGAAATTCATAATAAATTTTGCTCCTCAATGAATTTTAGCGAACGATTATATCCTCTCTTGCAGGACCGTTTGAAACGAGTTTTATGGGAAAGCCTATTTCTTTTTCAATAAACTCTATGTAATCGCGGCACTCCTTCGGCAGCTTGTCATACTCCTTAATGCCTGTGACATCGCACTTCCAGCCCTTTAGAGTCTTTAAAACAGGCTTTGCTTTTTCAAGCTTTGAGGTTACCGGAAATTCCTTTGTAACCTCGCCGTCGATCTCATACCCGACACAAACTGGAATTTCATCAAGATAGCTTAAAGCGTCGATAACGGTCAACACTGCGTGAGTGGTGCCCTGCAGCTCGCAGCCGTAGCGTGTCGCAACGCAATCGAACCAACCCATTCTGCGGGGTCTGCCGGTTGTTGCACCGTATTCGCCGCCGTCGCCGCCGTGGTTGCGCAGCTTATCTGCTTCGTCGCCGAAAATTTCACTTACAAACGCACCTGCGCCCACCGCGCTTGAATAAGCCTTAATTACAGTGTATATCTCGGTTATTGTGTAAGGAGCAACGCCTGCACCGATAGTGCCGAAGCCTGCCAGCGTTGAGCTTGATGTTACCATAGGATAAATTCCGTGATCGGGATCTTTAAGCGAGCCGAGTTGACCCTCAAGCAAAATTGTTTTGCCCTGCTTTTGCGCGTCACGCAGCAAAACGTGGGTGTTGCCGACCATATCTTTAATTCCGTCGCGCCACTGCATCATTTGCTCGAATATTTCATCAACATTCAAAAGCGGTTTATGATAAAGGTTTTCAATTGTAACGTTTTTAACGGCAACAATGCGATCGAGCTTTTCTCTTAACGCTTCTTCGTCGAAAAGCTCGCAGACCTGAAAGCCGATTTTTGCGTATTTATCCGAATAAAACGGAGCAATACCGGATTTGGTTGAGCCGAAGCTCTTGCCGCCGAGCCGTTCCTCCTCATATTGGTCAAACAAAACGTGGTACGGCATAACCATCTGTGCACGCTCGGAAATAACAAGTCTGGGTTTCGGCACGCCGCGCTCTATTACGGTGCTGTATTCTTTCAAAAGCTTTGTGATATCAAGCGCCACGCCGTTGCCGACAACATTAACCACGTTGTCGTTGAAAACACCCGACGGAAGCGTGTGCAAGGCAAACTTGCCGTATTTGTTTTTAATGGTGTGTCCTGCGTTTGCGCCGCCTTGGAATCTAACCACAATATCGCAATTACCGGCGAGCATATCGGTGATTTTACCCTTGCCCTCATCGCCCCAATTTGCGCCTACTACTGCTTTAACCACAAAAATCATTTCCTTTCTTTGAAAGCCGCAAAAACGTTTGCTTTTTGTTTTCAGAATGCCGCAATCGGCATCTCGCCTAACGACATATAGATGATTATACAACAAAACTCAGCCTGTTTCAATACATTTTGCACCAATTATTGCAAGACTGACAAAAAAATGTTGAAATTTGACGAACCTATGCAGTATAATATAATTTATAATGTACCATATATTCGATTAAGTCGAATATGCGGTACATCAATTCGTTGCGAGGTGTTTTATTTGGTTAAAAATTTTATGGGAAGCGTCAGCGCAGGCGTGCTTATCGCAATCGGCGGTTGCGTTTTTTTGGCGTGCGAGAACAGATATGTGGGTGCAGTGCTTTTTTCCGTCGCCTTGCTGTGCATCTGTTATAAGGGCTATGTGCTGTATACAGGCAAAGTGGGCTATCTTGCCGAATCACACACAAAGGACGATGTTAAAGCTTTGTTCATTGGTCTTCTCGGAAACGTTTTAACGACGTACCTATTGGGTCTTTTAATAAGGTATGCCATACCGAACCTTGCAAAAACAGCAGAGGTTATTTGCACGGCAAAGCTTGAGCAGGAAAGTTTACAAACCTTTATCAGAGGTGCTCTCTGCGGAGTTTTAATGTACCTTGCTGTAAGCATTTACCGTGACAACAAAACCCCAATGGGAATTTTGTTTTGCGTGCCGGTTTTCATTCTTGCCGGTTTTGAGCACTCAATTGCCGATGTTTTCTATTTCGGCGCGTCGGGAATATTCAGCTTGAAGGTGCCGTTATTTTTTGCGGTTGTGATGCTCGGAAATTCGTTTGGCGGATTGCTGCTGCCTTTTATAAACGGAGTTAAAGCTATGGCAAAAGAATAAATTTTATGAACACTCATAAAAATATTGCCGCCATAATAGGTATTGTTATAATGGACAGAAGATGCGAAATGAAAGCCATTGCAGCGCCCAAAGTGGTATCTCCGCCGTATGCCGCGGGAAAAACCACCGTGTTAAGCCCAAGCGGCATTGCGGCGGCACACAGGGTTACTCTTACTATGTCATCGGGAACGCCGCAAAGCTTTATCACAGTTAAGATAACTGCCGGCAAAGCAATAAGTCGAATCAAAGAAGCATAATAAACCTTTTTTTGTTTTGCAAGAGTCTTTAGTGAATAATCTCCGATGACAAAGCCTGTAAGCAGCATTGCAAGCGGCGACATCGCTGCGCCGCCCATTGCAACCGCCCCCGTTAAAAATTTGGGCAACGGCAAAGCGATAAGTCCCAGCGTTGCACCGAGCAGCATAGAGATACAAATCGGATTTAAAAACATCTTAAATGAGAAGCGACAGCTCTCGTCAGGCTTCAGAGACGCCGTACCGTATGAATAAACATAAAGTGTAAGCGGCAAAGTAAACATCATATAATCGAAAAGTACCTCTTCACCGAAAACGCCCAACACAACTGCGTTGCCCATAAAACTGAAATTTGCTACCGCAAAAGAGTAATTATAGATTTTTCTTGCATAGCCGTTTTTCGCAAAAATATAAGCAAGCAGAAAACCCACAGGGACAGATACCGCCACAAAACCGACACCATAGGCAAGATACTCCCACTTGGCACGGAAGTTTTCAACAGTACAATATTTATAGAAGGTATTAAACACAAGGCACGGCACCAAAATGTATGTTTCGAGCTTTGAAAGAACAACGGAATCATTCTTTGGCAAAAGCTGTTTTTTATTAAGAAAGAAACCTGCCGCCATAAAAACGAACAGCACTAACATTTGGTTTAAAACCGCACCGAAAACCTGCACACTGACTACCCCTGACAGTAAGTATTGATAAAACTGCTGTAATTGCACTTATCGCACAACATTATACAACGCTTTTCGACAGATTGCAAGCAAAAAAATTCTGTGTTTCTTGCCGGTTGTTTTCGACCCCTTATCAGTGCTGCCCAAAAAAGAACACCACTGCTGCGAGCCCGTCCGCCGCGCAGCGCGTGCTCGCGTCGTGGGTTGCGGCAATATTCCGGATTGCATTTCTACGTTCCGTATTACACATAATTAAGCGTAAAAAAATAATCTGCATTAAAAAAAGTTACCGTATATCAAAAAAATGATTGACTAATTGAACGTTATAAAGTATAATATTCAGTGTTAATTGATTTTTGAACGGAGGAATCGGTCTATAATGGACAGCGACAGTAGCGACACTACGGACGCGGACAACTGTATTTTTATTTTAGATTTTAAGCATTTCTGTTTAGTACTTTGCTGAACGGATGTGCTTTTTTGCGTTTATAAAGGATTATTTTACAAGGGAGTTAATATTATAATTATGAAGGACAATTTATCCTCTATACTGATTCTTGTGGTTTTGACCGTAATGTCGGCCTATTTCTCGGCGACCGAAACCGCCTTTTCGTCGCTCAACAGAACAAAGCTTAAAACATTGGCGGAAAAGGGAGACAAAAGAGCCGAAATGACAAATCGGCTTGCGGAAAATTACGACCGTCTTCTTTCAACAATACTTATCGGCAACAATATCGTTAACATTGCCGCAGCATCAATTGCAACAGTTATGTTTGTTAAGGCTTACGGCGACATCGGCGCAACACTTTCCACAATTTTTACAACCGTGATTATTCTTATATTCGGTGAGATCACGCCGAAAAGCGTTTCAAAGGATTGCCCTGAAAAATTTGCGATGTTTTCCGCACCGCTCATTCAGTTTTTCATTTATCTTTTGCTGCCGCTTAACTTAATTTTTTCTCTTTGGAAAAAGCTGATTTCAAAGATCTTTAAGCTGGAAGCAGACAGCAAGCTCTCTCACGATGAGTTACTTATGCTGGTGGACGAGGTACAGCAGGACGGAAGCGTTGATGAGGACGAGGGCGAGCTTCTTAAAAATGCTATTACCTTTAACGACATAGAAGCTGAGGATATACTTACGCACAGAGTTGACCTTGAGGCGGTATCGGTAAACAGCACCAAGGAAGAAATTGCAAAGGTCTTCTCGGAAACAAAATTCTCAAGGATACTTGTTTATGATGACGACATAGACCATATTGTCGGCGTAATTCACATTAAAGATTTTTACACCGAGTCGGGAATAACGAAAAAATCGATAAAGAACATTATAACTCCTGCCATATTTGTTATGAAAAATGAAAAGGTCAACGACATTCTGCGTGAGCTTCAAAAGAAAAAATCACATATCGCGGTTGTTGTTGATGAATACGGCGGTACTTACGGAATAGTTACAATGGAAGATATAATCGAAGAGCTTGTAGGTGAAATATGGGATGAGCACGACGAGGTTGACGTTATGATAACCAAAACCGGATCTGACACCTATGAAGCCGACGGTTATATGGAAATGACCGATTTTTGTGATTATTTTGATGTTAAAATCGAAACAGAGTCGGTTTCGCTCGGCGGCTGGACTATGGAACAGTTCGGTCAAATTCCCGAAGAGGGAGAAAGCTTTGATTACGAAAATCTCAGCATTAAAGTGTTAAAGCTTGAAAACCACAGGGTCGCTCTGCTCCAGATCAAGGTTTTTGAGATAGAAGATGACAAGGAAAAAGACAAAGAAAAAGATTAGTTAGGATGAATTGTTTACCCCGAAAGCGAAAAAAATGCCGTGCGCTAGGATACCCAGCGCACGGCATTTAATTTGTAATTAACACCGTTTCAAAACCGGCAATTGCAGTCAGCTTTTTGAAAATTGGCTGTTATACAGCGTTGCATAAAATCCGTTTTTCTCTAATAGCTCTCGATGGTTTCCTTTTTCAATCACCTTGCCGTCTTTCATAACAAGGATAACGTCGGAATTAACAATTGTTGAAAGACGATGAGCAACAACAAAGCTTGTTCTGCCCTTCATCATATCGCTGAACGCCGCTTGAACCTTCTGCTCCGTTCTTGTGTCTATTGAAGAGGTTGCTTCATCGAGAATCAGCATCTGCGGCAGCTTCAGCATCGCTCTTGCAATGCACAGCAGCTGTCTTTGTCCTGCCGAAAGGTTTTCACCGCCGCCCGTGATAACTGTGTTGTATCCGTTTGGCAAACGCTTTATAAAAGAATGTGCAAACGCAGCCTTTGCTGCCGCTTCAACCTCTTCGTCGCAAGCGTCGGGATTGCCGTATGCAATGTTATCCCTCACCGTGCCGGTGCAAAGCCAGGTGTCCTGCAAAACCATTCCGTAGCGTGAGCGCAAATCGCCTCGTCGCATTTCTCTTATATCGG
Source organism: uncultured Oscillospiraceae bacterium (assembly GCA_900552605.1). GTDB lineage: Bacteria > Bacillota > Clostridia > Oscillospirales > Acutalibacteraceae > UMGS1532. The sequence continues at coordinate 10,684 of USAR01000008.1, forward strand.
CTCCGTCCACAAGAATGCTGCCGGAATCGACATCGTAAAAACGCATAAGCAAATTTATAAGCGTGGTTTTTCCGCAGCCTGTCGGTCCGACTATCGCCACACGCATACCGCGGTCAACCTTTAAAGAAAGATCGGAAATCAGCGGTCGCTCTTTTGAATAGCTGAAAGCAACGTCTTTAAGCTCGACCTCTCCGTTAACAGGTGGGCAAAGCGGATTCTCCACCTCTTTCGGACGGTCTTTTTGCTCTAAAACATCAAATATTCTTTTGGAGCAAGCAAGCGCATTTTGCAGCTCTGCCACAACGCCGCTTATTTCGTTAAACGGCTTTGCATACTGTCCTGCATAGCTTAAAAACACGCTCAGTCCACCGACTGTTATACTGCCTGCAACCGCAAACATAGCGCCTATAAGCGCAATTACGGCATAAACCAGATTGTTTATCATTCTTGTGCTTGGATTGACAAGGCTTGAAAAAAATGTTGCTTTAAGTGCTGCGTCGTTAAGCTTGTTATTAAGCGCATCAAAGTCGTTTTGAGTCCTTTCCTCTGCGCCAAAGGTTTTTATCACCTCGCTGCCGCCTACAAGCTCGTTTATAAGCGCAGTCTGCTTGCCCCTTAATGACGCCTGCAAGCCGAAATATTTGTGAATACGGCGAGCGATGAACCTTGCCGCAAGAAAAGAAGCAGGTGTAAGCAATGCGACCGACGCTGCAATAACTGGATTCAAATAAAACATTATTGCAAGGATAGCTGCAATTGTTAATACCCCTGTGAAAAGCTGCGTAAATCCCATTAAAAGTCCGTCGGCAATTGTGTCAACGTCGGTTATCATTCGGCTTAAAAGGTCGCCCGACGGGTGACTGTCGAGATATGAAACGGGCAGCGAATTAAGCTTTGCCGAAAGAGATGTTCTTAAATCGCGGCAAACGGAAAAAGTAAGACTGTTGTTTGTAAGCGCTGCAATATACTGTGCAGCTGCTGCCGCCATCGCAACTGCCGCTATTATTATAACATTTTTTAATATCGGCTCAATTTTGACCTCGCCATTCCCTAACATACAGTCGATTGCGCGACCCGAGAAAACCGGAATCAGCAATGCTGCGGCAACAATCATCAGTGAGCACAAGAGGTCGAGCATAACTAAAGCCTTATATGGCTTCACAAGTTTTAAAACGCTTTTTAAAGTGTCTTTCTTCACTGCGCTCCCTCCTTGCTTGTCTGACTTTCGTAAATCTCTTGGTAAACGCCGCAGTTTTTCATAAGGCTTTCGTGCGTGCCGTTTCCCACAAGTCTGCCGTCGTCAAGCACCAAAATTTCATCTGTGTTTTTAATTGAGCCTACACGCTGGCTTATTATAAACACCGTAATGTCATCAGGCAATGATTTAAGAGCTTTTCTGAGTGCGGCGTCGGTGGCAAAATCAAGCGCCGAAAAGCTGTCGTCCAAAATAATTATTTTTGTTCCGGCAAGCAATGCTCTTGCAATGGTAAGCCGTTGTCGCTGACCGCCGGAAAGATTTGCTCCCCCCTGCTCAACAGGATCTGAAAGACCGAGCGGTTTTTTCTTTACAAACTCGGCAGCCTGTGCGATTTCAAGTGCTTTCCAAAGCTCGTCATCATCTGCGTTAGGATTTGCAAGCAACAAGTTGCTTTTTATTGTGCCCTCAAACAGAAACATTTTTTGCCCGACAACGCACACCATATTTTGCAGCGCACTTTTTGAATAGCTTTCAATCGGTTTCCCAAACAGCTCAACCTCGCCTGATGTCACATCGTAAAACCGCATAATAAGGTTTATAAGCGTGGTCTTACCGCTGCCGGTGCCGCCGATTATCCCAATTGTTTGTCCGCTTGCTGCTGAAAAAGTAATATTGCTCAAAGCCTCGTCAACGCCGCCGCTGTAACAAAAGCCGACATTTTTAAAGCTGACAGCCTCGCTGCTTGCTGAAAAATCCTCTTTTCCGAAATCAAGCGAGCTTTGCATATCCAGCGTTTGACCCACGCGGTTTGCACAGGCAACAGAGCGTGCAAGCAACGTTATAAGGCTTGCAAGCTTAACAAGCTCCACAAGAATTTGCGAGATATAGTTTATAAGCGCTATTATATTTCCCGAAAGCAGCACGCCACTTTGCACTTTTCCCGCACCGAGCCAAAGCACAAGCACAATAACCGAGTTAACAACAACATAGGTCAGTGGATTTAAAAGTGCGGCAAATCTGCCGGCTTTTAGCTGAGAATGAAGCAGAGCGTTTACTGCATTCTCGGTTTTTTGCTGCTGCTGCTCCTCTCTTGAAAATGCGCGGATAACACGCACGCCGCGCAGGCTTTCCGAAGTAACCTCGGTAACCGAATCAAGATCCTTTTGCACAACCTTATACTGCTTATTGCTGACCCTCATAATGCCGAATACTATTACAAAAAGCACGGCAATTGCCATAACAAAAATCAAAGCCAATCGACTGTTTATTGTAAACGCCATTACAGCAGAGCCGAAAACGATGAACGGACTGCGCATAAAAAGTCGCAAAAACATATTGAGACCGTTTTGAATTTGGTTAATGTCACTTGTCATTCTTGTTATAAGAGTTGCGGAACCGACAGTTTCTTCTTCCTTTAAAGAAAGCGACTGTATTTTTAAAAGCAGGTCGTGTCTAAGACCCGTTGCGGTTCCGATTGCAGCTTTGGCTGCAAAAAACTGAGCCACTACACAACATAAAAGACCGAATACCGCCATTGCCAAAAGCAAGCCGAAGCGAGTTAAAATGTAACTTTTATCGCCGTTTGCAATGCCAACGTCGATCATATTTGCGACTATAAGCGGCACAACCAGGTCGAAACACGCCTCCAGCATTTTGAAAAGCGGCGCTAAAATGCTCTCTTTTTTGTATTTTTTAAAATACTTCAGAATGTACTTCATCTTTTCACCTGTCGGTTTTCCTAAAATTATGCCGCGGCTAATGTCTGCTGTTTAAATCGATCGGCAAAGTTTGGTAAAAATGCGATATATAATTGTAGTATACCACAGAGAATCTCTTTTGTAAAACAAATGGGTAAATTTTACATTCTTTTTTTCTGTGTTGTAAAGAGATATGAATCATTTTTTCTTTAAAAAAGAAGTTTAAATGTATAACGAGCTCACCTGCTTTTGAAAGGAGCCGTAGGCGAGGCGAGAAAGCAGGTGCGGCAGCCGGCTAGAAGCACAGTTTTACACTCGACAGACTACTCGGTATCGCCGCACTGCCGCAGTTTTTACGTTGCGTTCCGCACATTTAACTGCAGCTCGCCTTTTCCTTGCTTCTTGCGTTATAATGCTCATGGAAATTTTATTTTTACGGTTAGCGGTTTGTTGTGAATTATACCATATTCCAGAGGGAACTTATCTTTTTTATTGGGTCATATCATTTTAACACATACATTTTTAAAAATTCTTTCTCGGTTTAATTTCAACCGATATAGCTTTAATTATAATTGTATATCGGAAGAAAAAACATTGGTATACCATAGTTTCTTCATCGGTGCAAGTAATAGTAATCAAAACTTGCCTAAAAACCTTAATGTCTGTCGCTCATCAGCGGCTCTTCCTCATTTTCAATAAGTCCAAGCTCTCTGAGGGTTCAATCATATTTTTGAACATAACAGGATAGATATGATATTGTATTGTGAAATATCTAAGCGGCGGAATCAGCAAAATATAAAGGCAAACGCCTATACCGAATCCTACATAAAGGTTAAACAGCATCGGCAGGCATATAACGGCGAAGCTTAAAGCGTGAATCAAAAAGATAAGCATATTACGTCCGAAACCGGCAAAGGACAGCACAAGTGCGTCCTTATAAAGCTGACCGAGCGACACGTTAAAAGTAATTAAGACGGCGGGTGTATAATACCTTATAAAACAAACAAGCAGCACCGCTGCAAACGAAACGGCAAGCATTATAAAATTTAACCCGTCCTTTGGGTCGTTGTAAACATAGTAAGCCGCGAAAAGCGCAAGAGATAGCAGCAGTGTGTTGATAATGCCCATCGGCAGCGCCTTTTTCCAATTCTCCTTAATGCAGTCGAAATAATCGGACATAAATGAATGACGGTCACGAACGGCAAGTCTTGCAAGTCTTGCCGCACCAACTGCGCCTAAACCTTCAAGCGGAAAAATTATATTAAAAATTGCCGTTAACCAACCAACCTCAAGCAGCTTGCCGTAATGCCTTTTAAAAAGTGTAAAAAATCGCACAAAACCTCTTACTTCCGGCCCGTTTTTGGAAACGCCTGCTCCCTCTTGCTGCGGTGATCCGAATAATGCCATTGCCGCACCTCTTTTTTTAAAATTTATTATATCGCAATTCGTCGAATCAATGCCGAATTGAGCTATTATGAAACAACAGTTTAATGATATCACACAGCAGCGTTAATAACAAGAGCTCATATGAAAGGTTACAATTTTGTTAAATTTCAATTCATAAAAAATCCATTTTTGAACTAGGCCTTAGAAACAGCATAATTAACTGCATCTAAAACGTCATTGTGAATATATTTTGTACCTTAATGTTAATTATGTTGTCTTGCACAGCATTCAAAACAGTTGACAAAATCAAAAATATACAAATTGTAATCCACGTTATCCACGTAGTTTTCCACACTTTTTAACGCAGATAGCCCGATTTATTCCCAATTCACCGTTCAAATGTGGGTAACTATGTGGAAAACGTGGAAAACTTTGCGGATAACCAACTTTACATAATATTTATGCCTGTCCTCAACTTAACATCACTTTACAATTTGTATAATAAAAACTGCCGATTATTTGTATAATACAAAAAACGGTTAAAAATCGGTTAAAATTTTCCACTTTTTTCAGTGCGAATAAGTTAATAATAAAATAACAAGGCTCTGCAACCGAAAGCCGATTGCAGAGCCTTGTGCTCTTGGATAACCGAAGAGCTGCCGCACAATATGAAAGTATAAAAGCTTTGGATTTCAAACATACCGCCAACCTCAGCGGTAATCGTCTAAAGCTTTTTATTAAGCACTGTTACCATAACCGTTATATCATCCGGATGGTCCGGATCGGCACGCCTTTGTGCCGCCTCGGCAAGCTTTTCTGAAAGCTGCTGTGCTGTGCCGTTTTGAAACTCCTCGATCTCATGACAAATCCAATCTGTTCCGTCCGTGCAAGCGCCGTCGGAAAGCAGCACGATAATGTCCTCACGCTTAAGCGATATAACCGAACGGTCAAAACCTACGTCACGCAATATTCCGACAGGCAGTGAGCGACTCTCCGCCCTGCCCACTCTGCCTGCTCGCTTTATAAGTGTCGGAGCAGCTCCTGCTTTATAAAGACGCGTTTCTCCCGTGTATAGGTCAACACAGGCTATGTCAACGGTTGAAAGCGACTCCTCGGTGGATTTATATAATAATGCCGAGTTAACAATACGCAGTGAGCAATCAAAGCCGAAACCCGCTTTAAGCAGCCTCTCCATAAGCCCCGATGTCATTGCGCCGTCAACCGCCGCAGCGCCGCCCGTGCCCATTCCGTCGGCAAGTAACATATAAAAC